>JBDSXU010000152.1:0-5551 GCA_039926005.1 Marmoricola sp. | reverse complement strand
CCGTCTCTTCGTTGAGGAACGCCCCGATCAGGGCGCTCCCGATCTCCTCGGCCACGTCGTAGGTCGGCTGGTCGCTGTGTCCGGTCCACGACTTGATGATCTTGCGCCCGCGGAACTTGTAGAACGCCTCGCCCTTGCGACCGGAGATGTAGGTGTCGACCTCCAAGCCGTCGCCCTCGAGCTTGGTGCGCAGCCGCTCGGCCTGCTTGAGAACGCTCGAGGAGTAACCACCGGCGAGTCCACGGTCGCTGGTGATCACCAGGATCGCGGCCCGCTTGGGGTCCTCCGGCTCGGTGGTCAGCGGGTGGTCGACATTGGAGTACGTCGCCACCGCCGAGACGGCCCGGGTCAGCTCACGCGCGTAGGGTGCCGCCGACTGCGCCCGTTGCTGAGCCTTGATGATCCGCGACGCCGCGATGAGCTCCATGGCGCGCGTGATCTTCTTCATCGACTCGGTCGACTTGATCCGCGCTCGGTATTCGCGCAGGGACAGGGCCATCAGCGATCACCTCCGAGGATTGCGTCGTTGGTCACTGGCTCAGGCCTTCTTCTGCTTGACGATCTGCTCCTGGTCGACGTCCTCGTCCTCCAGGGCCTCGTGCTCCTCGTGGCCGGCCTTGATGCTCTGGCCCTCCCCGGTCTCGAACTGGTCCAGGAACTCGTCGTATGCCTTCTCGACGGCGCTCTCGGTCTCGTCCTCGAACTTCAAGGTCTCCGCGATCGTCTCGAGGACGTCCTTGTGCGAGCGACGCAGGAAGTCCAGGAACTCCTGCTCGAAGCGCAGCACGTCGTCGGTCGGCACCTTGTCCAGGTTTCCGGAGGTGCCGAGCCACAACGAGACGGTCATCTCCGGCACCGGGTACGGCGAGTACTGCGGCTGCTTGAGCAGAGCCATCAGGCGCTGACCACGGTCCAACTGCTGACGGGACGCGGCGTCGAGGTCGGAGGCGAACATCGCGAACGCCTCCATTGCGCGGAACTGCGCGAGGTCGACCTTGAGCGAACCGGTCACGGTCTTCATGGCCTTGGTCATGGCCGCACTGCCGACGCGCGAGACCGACACACCGACGTCGATGGCCGGGCGCTGGTTGGACGCGAACAGGTCCGACTGCAAGAAGATCTGGCCGTCGGTGATCGAGATGACGTTGGTCGGGATGTACGCCGAGACGTCGTTGGCCTTGGTCTCGATGATCGGCAGGCCGGTCATCGAGCCGTGGCCGAGGTCGTCGGACAGCTTGGCGCAACGCTCGAGCAGACGGCTGTGCAGGTAGAAGACGTCACCCGGGTAGGCCTCACGACCCGGCGGGCGGCGCAGCAGCAGCGACACGGCGCGGTAGGCCTCTGCCTGCTTGGTCAGGTCGTCGAACACGATCAGGACGTGCTTGCCGTCGTACATCCAGTGCTGGCCGATGGCCGAGCCGGTGTAGGGCGCGAGGTACTTGAAGCCGGCGGAGTCGGACGCAGGGGACGCGACGATCGTGGTGTACTCCAGCGCGCCGGCCTCCTCGAGGGAACCGCGAACCGCGGCGATCGTCGAACCCTTCTGACCGATGGCGACGTAGATGCAGCGGACCTGCTTGTCGGGGTCCTCGGTGTCCCAGTACTGCTTCTGGTTGATGATCGTGTCGATGGCGATCGTCGTCTTGCCGGTCGATCGGTCACCGATGATCAGCTGACGCTGGCCGCGGCCGATCGGGGTCATCGAGTCGATCGCCTTGATGCCGGTGGCGAGAGGCTCGTGCACCGACTTGCGGGCCATCACGCCCGGGGCCTGGAGCTCGAGGGCGCGACGGCCCTCGTCCTCGATGTCACCGAGCCCGTCGATCGCGTTGCCGAGTGGGTCGATCACGCGGCCCATGAAGTTGTCACCCACGGGGACCGAGAGGATCTCGCCCGTGCGGCGGACCGTCTGGCCCTCCTCGATACCGGCGAAGTCACCGAGCACGACGACGCCGATCTCGCGGGTGTCGAGGTTCAGGGCGATGCCCTGGGTGCCGTCCTCGAACTCGAGCAGCTCGTTGGCCATGGCCGAGGGAAGGCCACTGACCCGCGCGATGCCGTCGCCGGCCTCGGCGACCCTGCCGACCTCTTCCTTGCTGGCAGCGGAGGGCTTGTAGTCCTCGACGTACTTCTGGAGCGCGTCCCGGATCTCCTCTGGACGAATCGAAAGCTCCGTCATGTCTCTGTGCCTCTTCCCTGGTTTTCTCGGGTGTGTCAGTTGTCTTCGGTGCGGCTGGTGCCCCCAGTGGTGACTGAGGGGCAGGTCAGCCGGCGAGCCTTCGTTGAGCGTCCTCGAGCCTGCCGGACACGGTGCCGTCGATGACGTCGTCACCGATCTCGACCCGGAGCCCGCCCACGACCTCGGGGTCCACCACGACCTGCAGGTGGACCGGGGTGCCGTACTGCGCGCCCAGAGCCTCGGCCAGCCGGGTGCGCTCGACGTCGGAGAGCTGGCGAGCCGTGTGCACGGTCGCCAGCTTCTCGCCGTTGGCTTGCGCGGCGGTGTGCTGGTAGTCCTCGAGGGCCCCGTCGATGGCTCCGTGTGTTCCGGCGGCCGCCTGTTCGAGCAGCAGCTGGGAGGCGGGGAGCACCTTTCCGCTGAACAGGCTCCTCAGGAGCCCGCTCTTGTCGGAGGCAGAACGAGCCGGGTCGGAAAGCGCTGTGCGCAGTCCAGCGGTCTCGTCGATCACCCGGCGGACCTCGAAGAGCTCGTCGCTGATCCGACCGCCGTCATTCCCAGCGGAGCGGACTGCGGCGAGTACGCCGAGCTGCTCGATCACGTCGGCAAGGTCTCGCGGCGAGGTCCAGCGGAGCTGCACGGCCGACTTGACCACTCCCAGGGCGGTCTCACCGAGAGCGTTGCCGAACACGTTGCCGGCGAGATCAGCCTTGGCTGGTGCGTCGATCGACGCGTCCGTGAAGATCCGGCGCAGGGCCGCCTCGCCGCGGAGCACGGCGGCAACTCCGAAGAGCTCCTCGCCCAGCTTCCCGGCCGCGCCCTTCGAGCCCTCGAGCTCGGAGGTCAGCTGGGCCTCCGCCTCGGCGGATGCGCCGCGAAGCATCAGTGGTCCCCGTCCTGGCGACCGACGGCCTGGGCGGTCTCCATCGTCTCCAGGTCGGCCAGGAAGCGGTCGACCACGCGGGTGCTGCGGTCGTCGTCTTGGAGGCTCTCCCCGACGATGCGACCAGCGAGCTCGGTGGCCAGGGTGCCGACCTCGGCACGCAGTGAGGCAACCGCCTGCTTGCGCTCGGCCTCGATCTGCGCGTGCCCGTGGTCGATGATCCGACCCGCCTCGACGTTGGCCTTCTCGCGCGCCTCCGCCACGATCTGGTTGCCCTGCTCGTGGGCTTCCTCGCGGATCTTGGCGGCCTGCTTGCGGGCGTCCGCGATCTGCGCCTTGAACTCCTCCTCGGCCTTGTGAGCGTCGTCCTTGGCGTCGTCGAGCTCGGCGAACTGCTGCCGAACAGCGTTCTGCCGATCGGTCATCGCCTTGTTGATCGGCGGTATGACCCACTTGGCGAGGATCCAGACGATGATCCCGAAAGCGATCACCTCGACGAGGAACGTGCCGTTGGGCACCAGGAAGTTGCTAGCTAGCGGGATCAGTCCCGCGGCCACCTGCAGCATCAGTGCGGTCCTTTGCTTCTGACTTCGTTGACTTGGGTGAGTTGCCCTCGCTGGTGCGAGGTCACTTGCCCAGGACGAAGACGAACAGCGCCATGAACGCCAGGTTGATGAAGAACATCGCCTCGACCAGACCCACGGTCAGGAAGAAGATCGTCTGGAGGCGACCCTGCGCCTCCGGCTGACGGGCGACACCTTCGATGTAGGAAGAACCGGCCAGGCCGTCGCCGACGCCAGCACCGATCGCGCCGCCGGCGAGGGCGATGCCACCACCGATGAACGCTCCAGCAGCCTTGACGGCCTCATCGCTTACTGCCATGTGAGTTTCTCTCCTTGGTTGGGCGCCGGTTCCCCGGCGCTCTGGATACCACTGGTGCGCGTGGCCCGTGCCGGGCTCAATGCGCTGGTTCGGGTTGGGCCGCTCTGTCGTCGGCCTTGGTCTTGTGCTCGTCGTGCTCTTCGTGGTCGTCGTGACCACCACCGCCGGCCATCCCGAAGTACAAGACGGTCAGCAGCGCGAAGATGAAGGCCTGCAGGCCACCCAGGAACATCGTGTCGAACAGCTTCCACACGACGCTGAGCACCCCGGCGATGAGTCCGCCGATGGGGATGTGCGAGGGAGCCAGGCTGACCAGACCGCCGATCAGGGCGATCATGATGCCCCCGGCGAAGATGTTGCCGAAGAGTCGCAGCGCCAGAGTGAGCGGTTTGACAAGCTCTTCGAGGATGTTGAGCGGGAGCAGGAACGGGTAGGGCTCGAGGAAGTGCTTGAGGTAGCCCTTCAGGCCCTTCTGCTGGATGCCGAACGTCCACACCCCGACGATGACGATGAAGGCCATCGCGTAGGTGAGGTTGGTGTCCGCGGTCGGCGACGGCAACAGGTGGACCTTCTTGTTCAGCTCGGTCGGGATGACCTCGATCCAGTTCGCGATCAGGATGAAGAAGAACAGCGCGGTCGCCAGCGGGATGACGAACGGGTTCGCCTTGCCGAGGTTGTCCTCGACCTGCTTGGTGACCTGCTCGACGATCGTCTCCCAGAGCAGCTGGATCTTGGTCGGAACGTGGTCCTCGGTGTTCTCGGTGAGCTTGGCGCGTGCCCAGAATCCGAGCGCGATCACGATCAGGCCGGCAACCACCGTGACCCAGATGGTGTCGAGGTTGAAGGTCCACCCGAACAAGTGGCCCTCGGGGTGCTCACCGGGGTGGATCTCGATCTCGAGCGGTGCTATCACTCCTGAGATCACTGGGACTTCAACTCCTTGAGCAACGGGATGGTGGTCATGACCAGGGCGATCAGGCGGAACACGGCGAGGCCGAGAAGCAGCCCGATCCCGGACGGCCAGAACGCCACGGCGCACCCTACGGCCACCACCGAGAGGATCGCGAGCCGGGTGATGGTCGACATCGCGAGTCGTTTGCGCGTTGGCTGCTCACCGGAGCTGAGAAGCCTCAGCAGCCAGTGCTCGGTCACCAGGTGGTTCACCAGTCCGAGCGCGATGCCGCCGGCGATGCAGCCGGCGAGGGTCCACTCGTCGAGCTGGATCAGGATCCAGTAGTCGGCCACGACCAGCACGGCCGCGATCAGCACGACCTTGCGCTGGTCGCGCAGCACACGGCCGTAGGACGCGTTCTCACCCGGTGCGAGCGGCGAGGTGGCGGCCGCCTCGCTGTCGCGCGTCGATGTGACGGGCTGGTGAGTCATCGGAGCACCTCAGTTTCGCAGAGCCGTACGGACGCGGAGCCAGAAACCGACGGCTCCTGCGACGACACCCACCGCGAGGCCCACGAGAGTGGCAGCAGGCGATGTGCCGGCCGCGTTGTCCACGAGGAGCCCGATGACCATGCCGCCGACGACCGCCGCGACGAGGAGCCCACCGAGGCCTGCGAGGTCGCGGCCTCGCAAGGAGTTCCCGGTGCGTTCATCGC
>JBDSXU010000151.1:0-5689 GCA_039926005.1 Marmoricola sp. | reverse complement strand
GGCTTCTTGATGTCGTTGGCGATCCCGGGGAACGACGCGATCACGTGCTTGAGCACGGGCAGCAGCTTGACGTCCTTGCGGGCGCTGCCGACGGCCGGGTTGACGAGCACGAGGCCGGCCACGCGGTCGGGATGGTCGGCGGCGAGACGCAGCGCCAGGCCACCCCCCATCGAGAGCCCGCAGACGAAGACGCTGTCCACCTGGTTGGAGAGTGCCTCGAACGCGCGCTCGACCTCAGCGTTCCAGTCGGCCCAGGTGGTCGTGTTCATCTCCTGCCAGGTGGTGCCGTGACCGGGGAGGCGAGGGACCGAGACGGCGTACCCCTGAGCGGCGAGGTACTCGCCCCATCCCTTCATCGATGCCGGTGAGCCGGTGAAGCCGTGGCTGAGCAGGACTCCGATGCGCCCCCGCGGTGACGCGGCGTCGCCGACGGAGAGGAACGGCTCGGCGAGGGGGTGGACAGTCACGGCTGGTCTCCTGGGTCTTGCTCGACTGCGGGGTGCGGCGCGCCAATCGTGTCACGCGCTCCCACAGCCGGGCTAGCGAGCAAGCAGTTCCCGGCGGCCCACCGCGGGCGCGGGGTCGGTAGGTCGATGGGAGGTGGCTACGTGCCCTAGGGTTCGATGGGTGAAAGGAAGGTGGCCAGCTTGTTCTACTGGTTCTTGAAGTGGATCGCCATCGGTCCCCTTCTGCGGGTGGTCTTCCGCCCGCGCGTCTCGGGTGCTGAGCATGTCCCCGAGGAAGGTCCGGCGATCCTGGCCAGCAACCACCTCTCCTACGCCGACTGGCTCTTCATGCCGCTCACCCTGGCTCGCCGGGTGACGTTCGTGGCCAAGGCCGAGTACTTCAACAGCCCCGGCATCAAGGGCTGGTTCCAGAAGGGGTTCTTCTCCGGTGCGGGGCAGGTGCCCATCGACAGGTCGGGCGCCTCCGCTGCCGAGGGAGCGCTGACCGCGGCCAAGCGGGTGCTCGACGGCGGTGAGCTGTTCGGCATCTACCCCGAGGGCACCCGTTCCCACGACGGCAGGCTCTACCGCGGCAAGACCGGCGTCGCCCGGCTGGCCCTCGAGACCGGTGTGCCGGTGATCCCGGTCGCGGTGGTGGGCACCGACGTCGTGGCGCCCCCCGGCAAGAAGTTCGGGACGATCACCCGACCGATCGTGCACTTCGGCAAGCCGCTGGACTTCAGCCGCTACGAAGGCATGGAGAACGACCGCTACATCCTGCGCTCGATCACCGACGAGATCATGTACGAGATCATGCGGCTCTCCGGTCAGGAGTACGTCGACAAGTACGCCTCCGCGGCCAAGGAGGAGCAGAAGAGGGCCGACAGGGACGCCGCTGCCGCACAGGCCGATCCCGGGCCGGACGCGAAGGCTTCCTGACTCGTGGCTGCCGGTGTGGAGCGGCACGGGCCGGTGCAGGACACGATGTTCCGGGCCCTCGGAGTCCTGCGATTCCTCGTCCTGCTGAACGCCATCGGGATCTACCTGTGGCGCTACGAGGGTTACGACCATCCGCTGGTCGGCGCCTTCGTGATGGCGGCGTTGGTCGCCTGGACCGGCTTCGCCGTGTGGGTGTACGCCGTTCCCGGCCGGCGTGGCGCCCCGCTGCTGGTGGCCGACCTTCTCGTCGCGCTGGTGGCGATCGGGCTCTCGCCGTACGTGAAGGGGGAGGGGCTGAACGCGACGCTGCCCGGTTTCTGGGTGATGGGCGTCGTGCTCGCCTGGGCCATCCTGTGGCGGCTGCCCGGTGGCCTGACCGCTGGCGTGGTGGTCTCCGTGGCCGACCTCAGCATCCGGGACGACTTCACCCAGAAGGCCTACGGCAACATCTTTCTGTTGATCCTGGGCGGGGCGATCGTCGGTTTCCTGTCCGGGCTGATGCAGCAGATGGCCGCGCAGCGCGACCGTGCGGAGCGCGCCGCGGCAGCCGCGGACGAGCGGCAGCGCCTCGCGCGCGCGGTCCATGACGGCGTGCTGCAGGCGCTGGCGCTGGTGCAGCGTCGGGCGCCCGAGCTGGGACCTGGCGGCGTCGAGCTGGGGAAGCTGGCCGGCGAGCAGGAGGTCCGGCTGCGCGGGCTGGTCCAGCGGGACTCCCGTGAGCTCCTCGGACCTCTCGGCGACCTGGACCTCGCGCAACTCCTCACAGCACTCCAGTCCGCCCAGGTGCACGTGGCCGTGCCGGGGACGCCCGCGACGCTGCCGGCCGAGTCGGCCGGCGAGGTGGTCGCGGCCGTCGAGTCGTGCCTGAGCAACGTGCGGCACCACGTGGGCCGCGACGCCGACGCGTGGGTGCTGCTGGAGGAGCTCGGTGACCGATGGGTGGTGTCGGTACGCGATGACGGGCCAGGGATCCCGGAAGGACGCCTGCAGGCGTCGGCCCAGGAGGGGCGACTCGGCGTACAGCAGTCGATCGTGGGCAGGATGCGCGACCTCGGGGGCACGGCGACGGTGCACTCCGCGCCGGGCCAGGGCACGGAGTGGGAGCTCGAGGTCCCGCGGCACCCCGACCGACCGCTGGTGGCCACGTGACGATCCACACGGAGCACCCCTTCCACGATCCTTCCGCCGACCCCGCACGACGGCTGCGTGGGCGCATCGGTGGTGCGGTGACCCTGTGGACCAGCGGCGAGGAGACCTCCCCCGGCGTCCGCGCCGGGCTCACGGTGTCCTCGGTCATGGTGGCCGGTGGAGAGCCCGGCCGGCTGTTGGCCCTGGTCGATCCGGACTGCTCGCTCCGCGAGGTGCTCGAGTCGACCGGCCGGGGCGTCGTACACCTGCTGCAGTGGTCGCACCGCGACCTCGCCGAGGTGTTCGCAGGTCAGATGCCGTCGCCGGGTGGACAGTTCACGTCGGGGGACTGGGAGCAGACGCCTTTCGGGCCGCGACTGGTCACCGCGCTGACCTGGGCGACGGTGGAGGCGGAGTCCTTCGAGCCTGTCGGCTGGTCAGACCTGGTCGTGGCCGGGATCGTCGAGATCGTGGTCGGCGACGACGAGAGCCCGCTGGAGCACCGACGCGGTCGCTATCTTCGTCCCCCGGAGGAAGGTGGCCGGTCATGAAGATCGTCGTCCTCGACGACTACCAGCGCGTCGCGTCCACGTTCGCGCCCTGGGAGTCGTTGGACGCCGAGGTGGTGTTCGTCCATCAGCACCTGGTGGGCGCTGCCCTCGTGGACGCGCTGCGGGAGGCCTCCGTGGTGGTTGCGATGCGGGAGCGGACAGCGTTCGACGAGGCTCTCCTGCGGGAGCTTCCCTCCCTGCGGCTGCTGATCACCACAGGTGGCGCCAACGCCTCGATCGACGTCACTGCAGCAGGCAGCCTGGGCGTCACCGTGTGCGGGACCCGCAGCCTGGCCAGTCCGGCCGCCGAGCTCACCTGGGCGCTCATCCTCGCGGTCACCCGGCAGGTCCCGTCGTCGGATGCGGGCATGCGCTCAGGTGGCTGGCAGACCACCCTCGGCACCGAGCTGGCAGGCAAGACCCTAGGCCTGGTCGGGCTCGGCCGGCTGGGCCAGCGGGTCGCCCGGGTCGGGCTCGCCTTCGAGATGGAGGTGCTGGCGTGGTCGCAGAACCTCTCCCCGTCCGTTGCCCGTTCGCTCGAGGTCGTCCCCACCTCGAAGGACGAGCTGCTCGCGCGCTCCGACGTCGTGTCCCTCCACCTGCGCCTGAGCGACCGGACGCGGGGGATCATCTCCGCCGGGGATCTCGCGCAGATGAAGCCCTCGGCCTACCTCGTCAACACCTCGCGCGGCCCCCTGGTCGACGAACCGGCGTTGATCGCCGCGCTGCGGTCGGGTGCCATCGCCGGCGCCGCACTCGACGTGTACGACGAGGAGCCACTGCCTCCGGACCATTCCCTCCGCACCACCCCCGGGACGGTGCTGACGCCACACCTCGGGTACGTGACCGACGGCGGCTACCGGGTCTTCTACGGCGACGCAGTCGAGGACGTCCGTGCCTGGCAGTCCGGGACCCCAGTCCGGGAGCTGGCCGGGTCGTAGCTGCGGCCGGTCCCGTGCACGACGCCTGGGCTCGCGGCGGGACGCTCCTGAGCACGCAACTGCGCTGCTGGGCGAGCCGAGCAGGTCCAACGTTGAGCGCCGGGGCCGTCTCTGGAGGCACGTGACTGAGGAGCGCAGCATTGGCAGGAAACCCCCTGGCGTTCAAGGGCGCAGAAGGTGACCAGCGAATCTTCGCCGTGGCGCTATCCGCGATCCCGTGGTCGATGCCGGCCGCGGTCGCGGGTGCGAACTCTCCAGTCACGGCCCGAGGTTGGCGGTGTTCAACGGGGACCTGTCACGGTCTGGAAGGGCGCCGAGCGGCCGTCTTCAAGCTCGTCCCTAGAGACTGCCCATCAGCGCTGGCGGGTTCGGTGGGACCAAACACAATCCGGGTGCGAACCGCAGTCACCGGCCCGCGCTCGTGACGGTCTGACACGTGCACGACGGTCCTCAGGTTGGACTGGGCGTCACTGTTCCGGTCGAGCCTTCGAAACCAGGTACGCCGCGGCGCTGGGTCGTTCGCGGCTTCGGCCTCCGCTGGGGCACACCGGCTCTGATCGGCTCATCGAGATTGGTCGAGAATTCGTTTGTGCAGAAGGGTTTCTGGCCCCGGGTTGTGTCGGTGGTCGGTGCTTGAATTGGTTCCATGACCAGCACGGCATTCACCTCGATCGGGGACCTAGACAGTCCCCTGGACGTGTTGGCCTACGCCCGTTCGTGTCAGCTCGAATCGGATCGGGCGCAGGCGAACCAGTTCACCGCCGCGGTGATCTGGGCCGAGCAGCACCCACCGGAGTCGATCGATGAGGCGGCGACCTGGCTGACCGGTGGCTATGAGACCGGGCTCCCGCTCGCCGGGCCGGGTGCGCCGCTGGTGGCGGAGTTCTGCATCGCGGAGTTCGCGTTGGCGATCGGGCGGTCCACTGACTCCGGTCGGGCGTTGATCGCCCATGGGTTGGAGGTCAAGTACCGCCTGCCGAGGACTTGGGCCCGGATCCGGTGTGGTGATCTGCAGGTGTGGCGGGCACGGCGGATCGCGGAGCTCACCTTGTGCCTGTCGATGGAAGCGGCCGCCTTCGTTGATGCCCAGGTCGCGCCGTTCGCGCACCGGATCGGGGTCGCCGCCCTGGAACGACTGGTCGAGGAGGCGATCGCCCGGTTCATGCCCGAGGTCGCCGCGGAGAACGCGGAGAACGCTGCCGAAGGACGGCACTTCGACATCCACCACGACCACGTCTCCTTCGACGGCACCACCCGGGTCGAGGGCGAGCTCGACCTCGCCGATGCCCTGGATCTCGACGAGGCGGTGTCGCGTGGTGCGCAGTGGTTGAGGGCCGGCGGGTCGACCGAGTCCCTCGACGTCCGCCGCTCCCAGGCGGTTGGTGAGCTGGCCAGGAACCAACTGGTTCTCGATCTGCGGACGGAGACTGACGACTCGCCGGCGGACCCCGGAGCAGTGACCACTCGCGAAACGAATCGTCCCAAGCCACGCCAGGTGGTCCTCTACGTCCACCTCTCCCAAGCAGCCATCACCGGCACCGGCACCGGCACCGGGGTCGGGGTCGGCTTGCAGCTGGCGCGGGTGGAGAACCACCGCCACGTCCTCACCGCCGAGCAGGTCAAGACCTGGTGTGCCAACCCGGACACCGAGGTGGTCGTGAAGCCGGTGATCGACCTGGCCGAA
>JBDSXU010000150.1:0-12909 GCA_039926005.1 Marmoricola sp. | reverse complement strand
TGCGACGTCTCACGCAACCGTCCGACGGGCGAGGAGGAGTCGGCCGAGGAGCAGGTGCACAGCCCGCGCGAGCATTTCCACACCTACCTGAAGTCGCTCGACGTCGAGCAGGAGAAGCTGCCTGACTCGTTCCGGGAGCGACTTGCGCGCGCCGTTCGTCACCACGGGGTCACCGACCTCGAGCCCGGCCCGCGCCTCGAGGAGGCCGTCTACCGGGTGTTCCTAGCCCAGCAACGCTCGGTGGACCACGTCCCCGTTGTGGCTGCCCTCCTCGAAAGCTGGCTCGACCAGAGCGACGAGGTGACCGAGGGCGACCGTGAGCAGGTCGGCGAGGTGATCGACAGACTGGTCGTCGCGACCCAGCTGCGGTTCCCGACGCTGGGAGACCTCAGTCGTAGAATCCGGTTCCGGTTGTTCGAGGAACCCCTGATCCAGCAGGCTCGCGAGGAGGCCTACCGCGGCCTCCGCGACCACCTCAACTATCTGGACGAACACCCCGACAGTGACGACCGTGCCGATCGCATCGACTCGATGGTGGGGCTGACCGAGCCCATCGTACGTCTCCTCGGAGCGCGGGTGGTCGCAGACAGCGTCGGTGCGGAGCCCCTTCTCGAGGTGCTGACCCGTCGCTACTACAAGGTGCGCACGCTCGAGGACGTCAAGTCCTTCCTACGCGAGAACCGGCAGTTCGTGACCGGCGGGTTCGACCTCGGTGGCCAGAGGCTGCACCTGATCTCTACGGTCACCGATTTCGCTGGACTTCCCTCTGCAGTGCACGCGGTGTCGGAGCTCGCCCAGGAGGTGCCGGAGGCTTCAAACCTCGTCACAGACCTATACCTGTCCTGGGCAGAGGCACCGGCGGACACCGATGAGGTGGTCGCCACGCTGGGGCAGCTGCTCGGGGAGGTTCCGCTGGTGAGCACCGGCCGCCGCGTGACGGTCACAGTGTTCGACCAGGGTGGCGATCACGTGCGCCAGGTGACGTTCCGTCCCTCGGACGAGGGGTTCATGGAGGATCGGGTCATCCGGGACATGCACCCGTTGACGGGGCAGCGTCTCGACCTGTGGCGGCTGAAGAACTTCGACGGGACGCAACTGCCCGCTGCCGAGAACACCTATCTGTTCCGCTGCGTGGCCAAGGACAACCCGGCTGACCAGCGGCTCGTCGCCCTGGCAGAGATCAGGGATGCGACTCCGCTGCGTGACGGGCACGGCCAGGTGGTCGCGTTCCCCGCTTTCGAGCGTGCGTTGACCGCTTGCCTTGACGGCATCCGCCAGCAGCAGGCCAGGCGGGGGGAGCGTCTCGATGCCAACCGGATCTTCCTCTACGTGTGGCCGACCATCGAGGTGTCGCTGGACGAGCTCCGCGCCTTCGCCCGGTCGACCGCACCGCTGACTGCCGGTGCAGGGCTCGAGGAGATCATGATCGTGGGTCGCCTGCAGCGCGAGCCCGACCAGGAGCCCCAGGAGGTGGCGCTGCTGTTCTCCTACAGTCCCAACACCGGGGTCCGCGTGTCGGTGACCAAGCCACCCACCGAACCGTTGCCACCGTTGAACGCCTACACGCAGAAGGTACGCCGCTCGCGCGCCCGGGGCACCGTCTATCCCTACGAGCTGATTCCGCAGATCACCGGCGCCGACGGCACCTTCGTCGAGCACGACCTGGACGCCGAGGGTCGCCTGGAGCCAGTCGAGCGGGCACCGGGGATGAACACCGCCGGGATCGTCGCGGGAGTTGTCTCGACCCCCACCGCCCGCTACCCCGAGGGGATGACCCGGGTGGCGCTGTTCGGCGACCCCACGAAGGCGCTGGGCTCGGTCTCGGAGCCGGAGTGTGCGCTGGTGATGGGGGCTCTGGACCTCGCCGAGGAGAAGCAGGTCCCGCTCGAGTGGTTCGCCCTGTCCTCGGGCGCGAAGATCTCGATGGACAGCGGCACCGAGAACATGGACTGGGTGTCTCGGGTGCTGCGCCGGCTGATCACCTACACCCAGGCCGGGGGAGAGGTGAACGTTGTCGTCACCGGCATCAACGTGGGCGCCCAGCCCTACTGGAACGCCGAGGCGACCATGTTGCTGCACACCAAGGGCATCTTGGTGATGACACCGGACAGCGCCATGGTGCTGACCGGAAAGCAGTCCCTGGACTACTCGGGCGGCGTGTCGGCCGAGGACAACCATGGCATCGGTGGTTACGACCGGGTGATGGGCCCGAACGGCCAGGCGCAGTACTGGGCGCCGAACCTGCCCGCCGCGATCGACATCCTGTTCGCGCACTACGACCATGCCTATATCGCACCCGGAGAGTCCTCGCCTCGGCGAGCCGAGACCAACGACCCGGTCGATCGTGACGTCAGGGACTATCCGCACGACCACCCGATCAGCGACTTCACGACCGTCGGGGACATCTGGTCCGCGGAGACCAACCCGGAGCGCAAGAAGGCCTTCGACATCCGCACCGTGATGCGCGCCGTGGTCGACCAGGACCACGAGGTGCTCGAGCGCTGGGCGGGATGGGCGGACGCCGACACGACCGTGGTCCTCGACGCGCACCTAGGTGGCTACCCTGTCAGCGTGCTCGGCATAGAGTCGCGACCGATTCCGCGCCGCGGGACCTTCCCGGCCGACGGGCCCGACCAGTGGACCGCCGGCACGCTGTTCCCACAGTCCTCGAGGAAGACCGCCCGGGCCATCAACGCCGCGAGCGGCAACCGTCCGCTGGTGGTGCTGGCGAACCTGTCCGGTTTCGACGGCTCACCGGAGTCGCTGCGCAAGTGGCAGCTCGAGTACGGCGCCGAGATCGGCCGCGCGATGGTCAACTTCGACGGTCCGATCGTGTTCTGCGTCGTGTCGCGCTACCACGGCGGCGCATTCGTGGTCTTCTCGGGCGTCCTGAACGACAACATGGAGGTGATCGCCATCGAGGGGTCCTACGCCTCCGTCATCGGCGGCGCACCGGCAGCGGCCGTGGTGTTCGCTCGGGAGGTCACCACACGGACCTCGAAGGACCCGCGGGTTGCCGAGCTCCAGACCGAGCTGACAAACGCCGACGAGGGTCGACAGGCCCAGGTCCGGTTCGAGCTCGCCGAGCTGCTGACCGCGGTGCGATCGGAGAAGCTAGGCGAGGTCGCCGACGAGTTCGAGCAGGTGCACAACATCGAACGAGCCCGCGACGTCGGGTCGGTCCACGCCATCATCCCCGCCCACGAGCTCCGCCCCTACCTAGTCGGCGCTATCGAACGAGGAATCAGCCGCGCGGGTCGTTAGGACCCCAGCGGCTCGCCGACGAGACCTTCCCTGCCACCATCCATCCATCCATCCCACCGAATCAGGATTTGTGATGCAACCCTTCATTCTCAACCGGCACGACCGGATCGTCTTCCCCTCCAACTTCGTGCCCGAGCTCGACCTGTCCGTCGTCGACAGCCTGGAGCAGCTTGACAACGTGATCAGGCGCGACTTCGAGACGAAGGCACCGACCGGGTCGGACATCGCGCGACGTGTGGAGGAAGGCGCTTACACCAGTAGGTACGAGCTGATGCGTGACGTTGCGCTCAACATGTTCTGGGTCGGTCGATATGCCTTGACGATGTACGAGAAGCGTCCGACCCGCTGGCGTGACGTGCCCCGCCGGCGCAAGGACGTTTTCGTGCCGATCGTCACCCCGTGGGAGGACGGTGACAGCAAGGTCGCTGCAGTCAAGAGCGCGTACGACGCACTGCCACCCACCTGGGACGGCGAAACCGAGGACCGGATCTTCGGCATCCTCTTCGACGTGTTCGGCCACCGCAAGCACCACGCCACCGAGCTCTCGGCGCTCAAGCCGACCGTCGCCGACATCCTGGCCACCCCGACCAACCTGACCTTCCGGCTCAACGGCTACGACCCGGACTTCCCGACCTATGGTCTCGACGACATCATCGACTGTGCCGAGGACGCACCTGAGCTCGAGGCGCTCCACCGCTGGGCCATGGTCCTGCACAACCAATACCCGTGGGACCGTGCCCAGGCCGAGCTCGTCGAGGTCGGCCAGCTCGCCGACGACGACTACGTGGTCGCCTTCCACCCGCGCGACCAGCAGGTCCGCAGCTTCCTGCGACGGCTGGAATCCGGGCACAAGTCGATTCCCGGCTCGGTGCCCAGGCAATCGACGCCGCCCATCCGGCCCTACCCCGCAGTGGACGTGCGGTCGCACTTCAAGGTGATGCCACGAATCGAGGCGTTGGCCGCCGTGCATGGCGATCAGGTCTGCAGCAACGAGGACCTGATCCGCAACGCGGCGTACAACTGGTCGCCGATGGCCGCGGACGAGATCCGCGACAAGACCGGGATCGAGCGGCGGCTCTACACCTCCGGCACGTTGGAGGAGATGGCACTCCAGGCGGCCGAGGAGGCCCTCGCACACTCCGGCCGCGGACCGGAGGAGATCGGAGCGGTGATCGTCTGCACCTGCACCAGCACCCGCCTGATTCCCTCGGTGGCCACCTGGATCTCAGGTCAGCTCGGGATCCAGCAGACGCATGCTTCCTACGACCTCGTGGCCGCCTGCGCTGGGCTGCCCTACGGACTCTCCGAGGCTGCGCGGATCCTTCAGGAGGTGGAGCGACCCATTCTCCTGGTCTGCGCCGAGAAGTTCTCGGACAAGATCGGCAACGTCCGGCCCTCGCGGATGATCTTCGGTGACGGCGCCGCCGCCATCGTCGTGGGCGTCGCGCCGGAGGGGGAGCCGTCCGACATCGAGTACCTGCAGACCTATGCCAGCGGGCCTGCGACGCAGGTCAACTCGATCATCTGGCCGAACCCGGAGTTCGACAACAACATCACCGTCTACGGTCCCGAGGTCAAGTCGCTCGCCGGTCGGTATCTCAAGCAGATGATCGAGGAGCTCAAGGAGCTCCCGGCCTCGAACGGTGGTGAGGGGTCACTGCTGGACAGCATCGACCTGATCGTGCCGCACCAGGCCAACAAGACGATGGTGGTCCAGCTGGCCGCCAATGAGGGCCTGTCGGAGGACAACCTCTACTTCAACATCAGTGAGGTGGGCAACGCCTCGTCGGCAAGCATCCCGCTGGCCATCCACGACGCGGTGCGCGACGGTGTCATCAAGGAGCCGATGCGGATCTTCGCGCCGGGATTCGGGGCCGGCGCCGTCGCGGGCTTCAGCGTCATGCGGATCGACCCGGACGTGGTGGCGGTCTCCGAGGCACGCCCACGACGTACCGTGGGTGCCGCCGACGCGGGTCGGGCGGCGGCACCCCCGGAGCAGTCCACAGACAACGTGGGCATCGCCTTCGGGTAGGAGGGTCAGTCGTTCGCGAGAGCCTTCGCGATGATCGTGGTCTCCGCGGCGAGCGAGGTCGGCTCGTGGTAGCCCTCGGCCCCACTCTGGTCGATCAGGGCGACGTGGTCGCGGACGGACTCCGCGCTGTTCTCGGGCAGCACGACGCCGTGCGTCTCGACGACAACGATGCGGGCGATGCGACCGCCGGCGACGGAGTACACGTTGCCGTTGACCGAGCAGTCCTCGTGCGCGAGGTAGGCCACCATCGGACTGACTGACTCGGGAGAGACCCGCGCCGTCAGCTCACCGAGGAGGTCAGCCGTCATTCGCGTCGAAGCGATCGGCGCTATGGCGTTGACCTTGATGCCGCGCCCGGCACCTTCGAGGGCGAGGACGCGCGTCAGACCTGCCAGGCCGGCCTTGGCCGCACCGTAGTTGGCCTGACCGAAGTTGCCGAAGAGCCCCGAGGCCGAGCTGGTGTTGATGATCCGGCCGTAGCCCTGTTCGCGCATCAGCCGGAAAGCCGGCAGGCTCACGTAGAGCGCGCCCTTGAGGTGGACGTCGAGCACGGCGTCGATCGCGGTGGGATCCATCTTGTGGAACGCCTTGTCGCGCAGGATGCCGGCGTTGTTGACCAAGACGTCGACCCGACCGAAGGCCGAGAGCGCTGCCTGAACGATGGCCTCCCCACCGGCGGGGGTGGCCACACTGTCGTGGTTCGGCGCCGCCTGGCCACCGAGTGACGTGATCTCGTCGACGACCAGCTGGGCCGAGGACATCGAGGCACCGCTCCCGTCAAGCGCTCCTCCGAGGTCGTTGACCAGGACCTTCGCTCCACGACGAGCCAGCTCGAGCGCGTGGGCACGGCCGAGGCCACCTCCGGCTCCGGTGATGATGCATACGCGTCCGTCGAACTGCATTTCGGGCATGGTCATGAGAAGTCCTGTCATGTTGTGTGTCCTGGGTGGCCCGCGGCGAGAGCGCCGGGGCCGGGTCAAGTGACGCTCAGGCGCGGGTGCGCACGTAACTGCCGGGCGCTGCCTCGAGCGGGGGGTGCTCCTTGCCGCCGAGCTTGCGGGGAGCATCGACCATGGGTCCGCCCTGGTCGGCGATCCATGTCGTCCAGTCCTCCCACCAGGTTCCCTCACGCAGCTGGGCCTGCTCTCGCCAGTCATGCGGGTCGTGCGGGAGACTGTCCTCGTTGACCCAGTGCTTGGCCTTCGGCGTGGGCGGGTTGACGATCCCGGCGATGTGCCCGGAGGTGCTGAGCACGAACCGGTTGCGACCTCCGAGCAGCTGGGTCGTCTTGTAACCGGAGACCCACGGGACGATGTGGTCGTCCACGGCAGCCAGTACGTAGGTGTCCACGTCGACCTTGCCGGGGTCGACCTTCTGGCCGTCGACCACGAACTCGCCATTGGCGAAATCGTTGCGCAGGTAGCACGAGCGGAGGTACTGCGAGTGCATCTTCGCCGGCATCCGGGTGCTGTCCTTGTTCCAGACCAGGAGGTCGAAGGCCGGTGGCTTCTTGCCGAGCAACCAGTTGTTGATGACGTAGGAGAACACGAGGTCGTTGGCGCGCAGCGCGTCGAAGGTGTGCGCCATCTTGTCGGAGTCGAGGAACCCACGCTTGGCCATCTTCTTCTCCAGGCCGGCGATCGTGGCCTCGTCGGTGAAGACCCCCAGCAGTCCCTGGGTGCTGAAGTCGGTGTGCGTGTTGAGGAACGTGGCCGACTTGATCGAGTCGTCACCAATAGCCGCGTTGTGCGCCAGACCGATGGCTGTCAGCGTGCCACCGAGACATACGGAGAGGGTGTTGACCTTCGGGGCCCCGGTGATCTCCTTGACGACCCTGACCGCATCCAGGGGCCCCTGCTTGAGGTAGTCCTCGAAACCCAGGTCCCGCATGGACGCGTCAGGGTTGCGGTAGCTGATGGCGAAGCAGGTGTGGCCGTGCTGGACGGCCCACTCGATCAGGCTCTTCCCGGGGGCGAGGTCCATGATGTAGTACTTGTTGATCCACGGCGGGCAGAACAACAGCGGCACCGAATGCACCTGCTTGCCCTGGGGTTCGTACTGGATCAGCTCGATCAGGTCGCTGCGGTAGACCACCTGGCCCGGCGTGGCCGCCATGTTGACACCGACCTCGAAACCGGTGGCGTCGACCTGGGAGGGCCATCCGCCGTTGTGCCGGATGTCGCCCAGCAGGTTCTTGGCTCCCCGCACCAGGCTCTTGCCGCCGGTGTCGAAGACCTGCCGGAGCGCCGCGGGGTTTCCCGGCAGTGTGTTGGTGGGCGCCAGCGCATCCAGGATGAACTTCGCGGCAAACCGCGCCTTGGCGTCCTTGCCGGCTTCCAGTCGCGCCGCGTCGAGCAACTCGGTGACCAGTTTGTCGAGCAGCAGGTACTGCTGCTCGAGCAGGAAGTACAACGGGTTCTCGTCGTAGGCCAGGTCCTTGAATCGTTTGTCGCCCTTCGACGGAGACACCGGACCAACAGAGTCGCGACCGATCGCCCGCCCAGCCGTGGCGCGAAGTGCGGACGCGAGTCCGAGCACCAGTCGGGCGTTCGCGGCGGCAGTTCCTGTCGGGTTCCGGGCGAGTGCCGCGGCAGCCGCGGCAAGCGATCGCAGGAACGACACCGGGTCCGCGCCAACCAACGGGTCCTCGCTAATGCCGAGGCGATCCAGGACCGCGACCCCGCTCGTCCGCGTGTTTGTTGTTGCTTGCATGGCGAAGTACTCCTCTCGATCAGACGCAGGTCAGATCGCGTCACGTGCTTGGCGTTCGCTTCGAGCCTAACTGCTGTGATTGAGGACGACTTCACCGCCACGGGCACTCCCGTGAACTGCACGGCAAGCGCTGGCGCCGCGATACCCGGCGTCAGCGCTCACTATACACAGCATCTGCTTGAAATGGCAGGCATGACCAGGAAGTGCAACGACTACATGTCCATGCCGCCGTTGACGCCCCACACCTGACCGGTGATGTAGGCGGAGCCGTCCGCGGCGAGGAAGTGGACCACGCGGGCGATCTCCTCCGGTCGGCACAGGCGCCCGATGGGGATCTGGGACCTGACCCTGTCGAGCGCCTTCTCCGGGACGGCCTTGACCATCTCGGTGGCCACGTAGCCGGGTGTCACGGTGTTCACGGTGAGGCCGATGCCCTCGTCGTCTTGTTTGCCCGACCGCTTGAGGATGAAGGCCGCTTCCTTCGCCAGGGTCTTGGTGAGCCCGAGCATGCCTGCCTTGGAGGCGGCGTAGTTGGCCTGACCGATGTTTCCCGTCTCCCCGATGACCGAGGAGACGAAGATGATGCGGCCGGTGCCGCGTTCGGTCATGTGCTCCAGCGCCGGTTGGGCCATGTAGAACGACCCGGAGAGGTTCACCGCGAGTACCGTGTCCCAGTCCTCGACCGACATGTGCATGGCCATCTTGTCGATGGTGATGCCGGCGTTGTTGATCAAGATGTCGAGGCGGCCGTGCTGGTCGAGCACCTCCTCGACGACTCGCCGACAGTCCTCGGGACGGGAGACGTTGCCCTGGTGGACCGTCGCGCGCGAGGTCTCCGGAAAGTCCTCCCGGAACGAGGTGAGGAACTCCTCCGCCCTGACCTGCTGGCCGCTGTAACCGGCCGCCACGGAGGCGCCTTGGCTGGCGAGGCTCCGGCAGATCGCAGCACCGATGCCGCGCGTCCCGCCCGTGACCAGGGCTACACGCCCGGCCAACTTTTCGCCTGCCATGACCTGGCCTCGTGTTCGGGACGCGGTGTCGAGTTCGTTCACGTTCTACCTCCAAAGGGGGGTCCGGAGCATGCGCCCGAACCCTTCCGAGCAACTTGCGGTGGGTGTCGTACGTGTCGGGAGTCCGTCCCCGTTCGAAGGGGAAGCTGTGGATGTCCTCTGGAGTGACACTAGGCCCCGTGTGATGACCGGCACAATGACTGCGAACGCAAAGCGTGGTCAACACCGACATCAGACCGGGTCGGAGTCGCGCTGTCGGGGGGCTCGCGACGAGATGACATCGATTGGCAGAGCCACGACGCTCAGGTGACCGCCTCGACAGATGTGCAGCTGCGCCCTGGTATCAGGCACGCCTGGATGCCGGGTTGCTGGTCAAGGTTTCGACCCACGAGGCGAGCCGGCGATGGGGTGAGGCGGGACCCGTGTGGCGCATGACACGGTCCTGATGCTTGATATACCAAGCGTATGCATGGTGTGATGCGAGGGCAAGCCACCGAATACCACCCACGAGTAGGGGAGCACACAATGGCATACACGATCGATACCGCCACCAAGTTCCATGACCGCCAGGTTGCCGCAGTCAGCAAGTTTCAGTCGCTGCTCGTCAAGGGAGTCGAGACCCTGTCCGGACTCACCGACAAGGCCCCGAAGGTGCCCGAGAAGCTGACCAGCACTCTGGACGTGGTTGTAGCCCCGTTGACCAAGATCGTCGGCACCCCAGGCGAGGTGCGGGCCTACGCGGTAGCCAGATCCCGCAGCTGGCTCGAGGTTCAGCACAAGTTCCAGACGGCGCTCCTGGACGCGGTTTCTCCCTCGGTCGTGACCGTCGAGGTGCCGAGGAAGACCGCTGCCAGCAAGAGCTGACCGGCTCGACCCACATTGTGCTCCGGTACCAGCGTGAGGCTGGGCCCGGAGCGCTTTGGTGTCAAGATGTGTTTCTGGGCGGTGCAGACAGGAGAGTGGCGATGTGACCGAGTCAGGTGGCCCGCTGGGCAGGTTCCTGCGGGAGCAACGCGCCTTGGCCAGGCTTTCGGTTAGAGAGATGGCCCGGATGGCACAGGTCTCCAACGCGTATCTGAGCCAGGTCGAGCGCGGCCTGCACTCACCGTCCTTACGCGTGATGCGGGCGTTGGCCGAGGTACTCGAGGTACCGGTCGAGGACCTGGTGCATCTCAGCGACAGCGACGCGCAGCGAGCGTCGTCCCCGACGCTGTCGTCGAATGACGTGGAGTCGGCGATCAAGAAGGACCCGCGACTGGCCGAAGCCCACAAGCAGGCTCTGCTCGCGGTATATCGCAGCTTCGTCGACAAGCCACCGGGCGAGTGACTGACCGCTCGGAGCCCCGCCTCGCGCCGACCAGCCCGCGTCGCTCAACCACGCAGCGGAACACAAGATCCGGCGATGCCGGAGTGAAAGGGGAGTAGCGCGGCCTCCTCTCAGGGAACGTCGATCGTGAGTGTTCGGAGACCGGCCTGGGCCAGTGTTCGGTCCCCGGTGGCAACGCGGGACACGCAAGCGCACAGTGATCCGTCCTGCTCCTTCTGTTCATCGCTGAGGAAGACGTCGCGGTGGTCGATCTGACCGTCGCAGCCCAGAACACGTACGACGCACAGGCCACATTCGCCCTTGCGGCAGTCCCACATCACCTCGACTCCCGCGTTCTCCAGCGCGTCCAACATCGAGACCTCCTCACCGACGGTGACCTCGCGATCAAGCGCCGGGATGCGGACGCGGAACGGCTCGGGAGCCCAGGCGCCACTGTTGCCGAAGGTCTCGAACCTCAGGTTGGGGCCCGGCAGCTCGTGCCGGGTCCACTCTCGCCGCAGAGCGTCCATCAACCGGATCGGCCCGCACATGTACAGCTCGGTGGTGGCCGCGTGGTCGGAGCGGGAGACCTCGCCCACGAGCGCTCTTACATCGAGAGGGGTTCCTTCGTCGTCGACGTGCACCTCGAGGCGGTCCCCGTGCTCCTCGACCAGATCGTCGAGGTAGGCCATGACACCGCGGGATCGGCCGACGAGAACCACCGCGTAGTCGGCACCGCGCCGTCTCAGTGCCGAGGCCATGGCGACCAGGGCGGTGATCCCGATACCGCCCGCCACCAGCACGTAGCGAGCCGCGCCAACCCCGAGGGGGAAGTTCAGGAGCGGATAGGACACGCGCAGAGAGTCGCCTTCTCGCAGCGCGTGCATCGCGCGTGACCCGCCCCGCGAGGTGGGAGCGAGTTGCACGCTGATCGTCTGGCGTCGTCCCTCGTCCTCGGAGCGGACCACGGAGTAGGAACGTCGGATGGTCCGTCCCGCCTGGGTCACTTCGACGTCGAGGTGCGAACCCGGAGCAGCCGGCTGGGCTTTCCGGGGCCGGATCACGATGCGGCGTACGCCGTCGGCGACGTCGCTCGTCTCGAGGACCTCGGCGGGCTGCCAGCGCAGCTTGGACTGTGCAGCCATGGCTCAGCCCTGGATACGCGCGTCGGAGGATCGTCCTTCGGCCTGCAGCATCCGGTCCAGGATGCGGCGCACCCACATACCTCCCGCGTCGATGTTCAGGCTGTAGAACTCGTAGTCCGGGTTGGCGTCGATGGCCTCCTGCTGGGCGATCAGCATCTCCTCGTCCTCGCCGAAGACTCCGTGCACGCCTTCGCGCAACTGGGTGGTCAGGGTCTGGTTCTCGAGCCGGTAGTTGCGCATGAAGGCCCAGAAATACAGGCACCTGCGGTCGGTCTGCGGCGTGATCGTGTTCATCACGTATCCGTTGACACCCTGGCTGCGGTCACCCTCGGGAGCGCCAGTTCCGGCCCTGGCGACGCCGACGTCGATGCAGATCGTCGAGGGTGCCTCGAAGTGGATGATCTGCCAACGGTCGACGCGCCCCTCGAAGTCGGGAAACCTGTCCCTCATGTTCTTCAGCCAGAACGGCGGAGCCTCGATGTCGCGCATCCAGCGGCTCACGGTCACATGCCGGTCGTCGTGACTGACTTCGAACTCGGACTCCGACAGCGCGTCCTGCCCGATGCTCGAGGAATGCACGAACTCCTCATGGGTCAGATCCATCAGGTTGTCCAGCACCAGCTGGTAGTTGCACTGCGCCGTGATCGTCTCGCCGTCTCCGGCCCAGTCGGGCGAATCCATCTGATGCATGTCGGGCACGATCCCCGGGTCGGCCAGGTCGGGGTCGCCGAGCCAGACCCACACGAAGCGGTGACGCTCTACGACAGGGAAGGACGGCACGGTGGCACTCGGATTGATCGTCTTCTGCGCAGGCATGGCCGTGCATCGACCCGCGCCGTTGTAACGCAGCCCGTGGTAGGGGCATTGCAGCTCGTCCCCGAGGATCTTTCCCATCGAGAGGGGAGCCAGTCGGTGCCAACAGGCATCCGACAGCGCCGAGGTACGTCCGTCGGAGGTGCGCCACAGCGCGAGTGGCTGGCCAGCGACCGTGCGTGCCAGCGGCTTCTTCGAGGTCACCTCGTGCTCCCACGCAGCGACGTACCAGGCGTTGCGCGGGTGGGCGAAGAGCTTGCTGGTCAGTGAGGCTGGAGCGGTCGGGTCCACCGGTTCTTCACCGTCGCGAGGCCCTGGGCCTGCGTTCCGGCCGGCGTGTGTGAGGGTCATCGTCACTCCCTATGGTGATAGGTATTGTCTGGATCACACACTACCTATACTCATAGTGATTGGCTAGGGTCAGACCGGGGCTTCCCGAGGAGGTGGGTATGTCGCTGCGCTTCGCGCTATTGGCGCTGCTCAGCTCACGCCCGATGACGGGTTACGACCTTGCCAAGCACTTCAGCCAATCTGTGGCCCACGTGTGGCATGCCCCCGACTCGCAGATCTACCCGGAGCTGAACCGCATGGAGCGCGACGGCCTGCTCGAGTCCGCGCCGGTGCGCT
>JBDSXU010000149.1:0-1665 GCA_039926005.1 Marmoricola sp. | reverse complement strand
TGGTCAGCTGACGCTGACGCCCGCCGCGCTCATCTCGACCAGTGCCTTCTCGGTGCTCCCGGGTGCCACGCCGGCGCACAGGTCGAGGAGGAGCCGGGTGCTGAAGCCGTGGGTGACCGCGTCCAGGGCGGTGGCGCGCACACAGTGGTCCGTGGCGATTCCGCAGACGTCGACCTTCTCGACCTCGTGGGCGCGGAGCCATTCCGCCAGGGTGCGCCCGTCGGGGGCGCGGCCCTCGAAGCCGGAGTAGGCCGCCATGTGCTCGCCCTTGAGGAAGATCGCGTCGAAAGGCTGGGGGTCGAGGTTGGGGTGGAACGCCCCGCCGTCGGTGCCGACCTTGCAGTGCACCGGCCAGGTGTCGACGAAGTCAGGGTCGCTCGACCAGTGCCCACCGGGGTCGATGTGGTGGTCCTTGGTCGCCACCACCACGTCGTACGCCGGGGCCTTGGGATCCTGGCGTGTCCAGTGGTGGAGCAACTCGGCAATGTCGCTCGCAACCCTCGCGCCCCCGGCGACCGGAAGCGAGCCACCCTCACAGAAGTCGTTCTGCACGTCGACCACGATCAGTGCCTGTTTCATGGTGTGAATTTACTCGAAACCTTCGAAGATCGTCTCGATCACCGGCTCGCCCTTGGAGAGTTGTCGCGCCACCAGCTGAAGCTCGTTGCGAGAGCGCAGGTGCCGTTCTCGGGCGGCTTCGAGCGACTCACGTCCCACGACCTCGCCGCCGCGCACGAGGGGGACGAGCAGGGTGCGGTCGTCGCCGTCACTCTGCGTCGCACGACCGATGCCGATGACCTCCGCCTGGGCGACGCCGTCGGGGGTGAGCCGGCGCAGGGCGTACTTGCGACCCCCGATCGAGATCTTGTCCTTGCTCTTCTTCGCCACCCCGATGATCTCGCCGCTCTGATCCTCGCGGGCAACGAGCTTGTAGACGAAGCCGCAGGTGGGGTGGCCGCTGCCGGTGACCAGTTGGGTGCCCACGCCGTACCCGTCGACCGGGGCCGAGGCGAGGCCGGCGATCGCGAACTCGTCGAGGTCCGAGGTCACCACGATCCGGGTGTGCGGCGCACCCAGCTCGTCCAGCTGGGCCCGCACCCGCTCGGCGAGGACGCCGAGGTCCCCGGAGTCGATGCGGACCGCACCGAGCTCCGGTCCGGCGATCTCGACACCGAGGCGGACCGCCTCCGCGATGTCATAGGTGTCCACGAGCAGCGTGGTGCCCTTGCCCAGCGACTGGACCTGCGCCCGGAACGCGTCAGCCTCGGTGTCGTGGACCAGCGTGAAGGAGTGCGCACTGGTGCCGGCCGAGGGCACGCCGTACTGCTGGCGAGCCCGGAGGTTCGAGCTGGCAGTGAACCCGGCGATGTAGGCCGCCCTGGCGCAGGCCACCGCCGCCTCCTCGTGCGTGCGCCGTGAACCCATCTCGATGCAGGGCCGGTCGCCGGCAGCCCACGTCATCCGTGAGGCCGCCGACGCTATCGCCCCGTCGTGGTTGTAGATCGAGAGGAGCACCGTCTCGAGCAGCACTGCCTCCGCGAACGTCGACTCGACCACGAGGAGAGGGGAGTAGGGGAAGTAGGTCTCACCCTCGGGATATCCCCAGATGTCCCCACCGAACCCGAAGTCGGCCAGCCAGGTCAGGGTGGTCTCGTCCACGATTCG
>JBDSXU010000148.1:0-4698 GCA_039926005.1 Marmoricola sp. | reverse complement strand
GGGCACCTTCTGGACCCGTTCCAGGGACTTGCCGTTAGCGCGGTCACGGAACCCTGAGGCTTGGGAACGGTCGGCCGGGGGCGGCGAGACGGATAGTCCGAGACGTTCCCGTACCGAATTGCGCGTTTCGAGAACCGAATCGTCTCGGATTATCCGGTCCGGTGCCCAGATTCAGGAGTTCCGGGTGAAGACGAGCTCGAGGCCGAGCAGCGTGAGCCAGGGCTGGTGGGCGGTGAAGCAACGGCACTCGTCGACCACGATCGGGGCGAGGCCGCCGGTGGAGATGACGTGCACGGAGCCGGAGGGTACGCCGAGCTCCTCGATCATCCGGCTGACGATCCCGTCGACCTGGCTGGCGAAGCCGAAGACCATGCCCGACTGGAGCGCCTCGACGGTGTTCTTGGCGATCACGGTGCGCGGGCGCAGCAGCTCGACCTTGCGGAGCTGGGCTCCGCGCCGGCCGAGCGCCTCGAGGGAGATGTCGATCCCGGGGGAGATCGCGCCGCCGATGTACTCACCTCGCGGGCTGACCACGTCGAAAGTGGTAGCCGTGCCGAAGTCGACGACTATCGCCGGCCCGTCGTACAGGTTGGCCGCCGCGAGGGCGTTGACCACGCGGTCGGCGCCAACCTCGCGCGGGTTGTCCATCAGCACGGGTACGCCGGTCTTCACGCCCGGCTCGACCACGACGTTGCGAACCGTCCCGTAGTGACGCACCAGCATGTCGCGCCACTCGTGCAACACCGCCGGCACGGTCGCACACACAGCGATCCCGACCACGTCGTCGGAGACGGCGCTCTCGCGCAGGAGACCCTTGAGCAGGACCGCCCACTCGTCGGCCGTACGACGTTCGTCGGTTGCCACCCGCCAGTGGTCCAGCACATCGCCATGGTCGAGGAGGCCGATGACCGTGTGAGAGTTGCCGATGTCGGCGCACAGGAGGGTCATCGGGGCTCCTCCGTGGTCCCCGCCGGGGTGGGAGTGAAGCGAGCAGCCCGGTGGGGTGAGAGATCCATCCCGAGGTCGAACACGATCACGGAGTGGGTCAGCGCACCGACGGAGATGAAGTCGACCCCGGTCTCGGCGACGTCGCGGGCCCGTTCGAGGGTCAGCCCCCCGGAGGCCTCGAGCGTGGCCCGGGTGGATGAATGGTCCTCGGCGATGTGCACTGCCTCGGCCATCTGGTCGTCGGTCATGTTGTCCAGCAGGATCCGCTCGCAGCCGGCGTCGAGGAGCTCGCGGAGCTGGTCGAGATCGGTCACCTCGACCTCCACGGGGAGGTCCGGGTGGGCCTTGCGGACCGCCTCGAACGCCGGGACCACGCCGCCGGCGGCGATCACGTGATTGTCCTTGACCATGGCCATGTCGGTCAGCGAGAACCGGTGGTTGACCCCGCCCGCGCAGCGCACGGCGTACTTCTGCAACGCCCGGAGGTTCGGCAGCGTCTTGCGGGTGTCCAGGACGCGCGCCCTGGTGCCCTCGAGCGCCTCCATCCAGCGCGAGGTGGCGGTGGCAACGCCGGAGAGGTGGGAGGCGAAGTTCAGGGCCGTGCGCTCGGCGGTCAGCAGCCCGCGGGTCGGGCCGGACACCCGCATCACCACGTCGCCTGCCTCCACCCGCGTCCCGTCCGGCAGACGGTCCGTGACCGCGGCGTCGTCACCGAGCACGTGAGCGAAGACCAGCGCGGCGACCCCGAGGCCGGCCACGACGCCTGGCTCGCGCGCACCGAACTCGGCGACCGCTCGCGCGTCGGCCGGGATCGTCGCGGCACTCGTGACGTCCTCACCGCCCCCGGGCAGGTCCTCCTCGAGCGCGGTGACCACCTGCTCGAACACGGCTCGCGCGTCCAGCCCGGCTGCCTCGAGCTCCTCGACCAGGGACGTCGGCAGCTTCTCGAACGGTGTCCAAGGGTTCACGAGGCTTCTCCGTCGGTCGCCGGCGCAGGTTGGAAGGACAGCGCGAGTCCCGATGGGCTCATCCGGGCGTCGACGTGGCCCGCCCAATGACGGTCGTCGCGTGCTGGAAAGTCCTCGCGCCAGTGCGACCCGCGGGTCTCCTCGCGCAGGTAGGCCGCCTCGGCCAGCGCGGTGCTGATCGTGAGCAGGTTGGTCGACTCCCAGGCAGCCGTGCCGATCTCACCGGGCTTGCCGGCCAGTGCGGAGAGCTCACGCAGGGCTGCGGTGAGGCCGACCGCCGAGCGCAGCACGCCTGCCTGCTCGGTCATCACGGCCTGCACGTCAGGCCGGATCTCCGCGGCCACCACTCCGGGTGGTCGCTCGTCGTGGACCGGTTCGGCGTACGGCCTCAGCTCGCCGGGGAGCACCTCGGCGATCCGACGCGAGAAGACGAGCCCCTCGAGGAGTGAGTTGGAGGCGAGCCGGTTGGCACCGTGTACGCCGGAACAGGCCACCTCACCGGTCGCGTACAGACCTGGCACGTGCGATCGACCCCAGAGGTCGGTGGCCACCCCGCCCGATGCGTAGTGGCAGGCCGGCGCGACCGGGATCAGCTGGGTCACCGGGTCCACCCCGTGGCTGCGGCAGGTCACCAGTATCGTCGGGAAGCGCCGGGCCCAGAACTGCGCGCCGAGGTGCGTCGCGTCGAGCCACATGTGTGGGTGCGCGGTCTCGTGCATCCGCCGGGTGATCGCCTTGGCGACGACATCTCGGGGAGCAAGGTCGGCCAGCTCGTGCTGTCCCTGCATGAACCGGTTGCCCTCGAAGTCGACGAGGAACCCACCCTCACCGCGGACCGCCTCGCTGATCAGCGGCTGCTGACCGCGCGAGTCGGGCCCGAGGTACATCACGGTGGGGTGGAACTGCACGAACTCGAGGTCACGCAGCGTCGCCCCGGCCCGGAGCGCGAGCGCCATCCCGTCTCCGGTCGAGACCGCAGGGTTGGTGGTCTGCGAGAAGACCTGCCCCAGGCCGCCGGAGGCGAGTACGACGGCCCGGCAACGCACCGCCCCGACGCCGTCGCGCTGTCCCTCGCCCATCACGTGCAGGGTGATCCCCGCGACCCCGCCGTCGGCGGCGAGCAGCAGGTCCACCGCCAGCGCATGCTCGACGACCTCGATGTCGGGGGCTTCGCGCACTGCCGCGACCAGCGCCCGCTGGATCTCCGCCCCGGTGGCATCGCCGCCCGCATGGGCGATCCGGTCGCGTCGGTGTCCGCCTTCGCGGGTCAGCGAGAGCACGCCCTCCGACGAGTGGTCGAAGTTGGCGCCGAGCGCGATCAGCTCGCGCACCGCCTCGGGCCCCTCGTTGACGAGGATCCGGACCGCCTCCGAGTCACAGGCACCCGCGCCGGCCACCAGGGTGTCCCGCTCGTGCTGTTCGGGGGTGTCCCCGGGACCGAGCGCCGCGGCGATCCCGCCCTGCGCCCACTGGGTGGAGCCGGCCGAGAGGACGTCCTTGGTGACCACGAGGACCTTGCCGACGTGGTCGCGAAGTCGCAGCGCAGCGGTGAGGCCGGCGATGCCAGAACCGACCACCACCACGTCGGCGTCTGTGGTCCAGCCGGGCTCACCGGCGCTGAGCCGAGCAGGCAGATGGGCGGTCATGGGCGGTCGGGGGGGCCGCCGCGGAACATGCGAATGTCGCTGTCGGGGCGCTTGAACGGCACAGAGGTCACGGCACACACATTCGCATGTTTGGCCGTCGTTACCGACCCGCGACCAGGTCGGAGGGGGCGGAGCTGTGCAGGTTGCCGCGCACGAGCCCGGTTCCCGGCAGTGCCTCGGCGGGATCCTGCCCGGTGCCGACGATCGCATTGTCCGCATCGACGAAGACCACGATTGGCCGGTGTTCCTTCGCCTCTGCGGTCTCCATCTGTGCGTAGGCGATCAGGATGACCACGTCACCGGGGTGGACCAGGCGCGCTGCGGCGCCGTTGATCCCGAGTACGCCCGAACCCCGCTCGCCGGCGATCGTGTAGGTCTCCAGGCGGGCGCCGTTGGTCACGTCGACGATGTGCACGAGCTCGCCGGGAAGCAGGTCGGCAGCCTCCAGCAGATCCTCATCGACCGTCACGGACCCCACATAGTGCAGGTCCGCCTGCGTCACCGTCGCGCGGTGGATCTTGCTCTTCATCATCGTGCGCAACATCAGTTGTCTCCGTTCAGCTCGAGGGCGACGTTGTCGATCAGTCGGGTGGGTCCTACGCGCGCGGCGATGAGCAGCCGCGCCGGGCCGGTCCGGGGGGCGGGGCCCAGGTCGGGGGCGGTCAGCTCGAGGTACTCCAGGTCGACCCCGCGCGCGTGGCGCAACTCGTGCCGCGCAGCACCGATCGCGACGCCCGCGCCGTACTTCGCGGCGTCGCGGGCGGCGAACAGCGTGCGCGAGAGCGCCACCGCACGCCAGCGCTGGTCCGCGTCGAGGTAGCGGTTGCGGCTGGAAAGGGCCAGACCGTCGGGCTCGCGTGCCGTCTCCGCGCCGACGACCTCGACGCCCATGCACAGGTCGTCGACCATCCCTCGGATCAGCGTCAGCTGCTGGTAGTCCTTCTCGCCGAACACCGCCACATCGGGCCGCACCAGGCCAAACAGCTTGGCGACGACGGTGAGCACCCCGCGGAAGTGCGTCGGCCGAGAGGCGCCCTCGAGCAGGTGCGCGAGTGGCCCCGGGTCGACGGTCACATGCGGGTCCCCGCCGGGGTAGACCTCCTCGGCGGAGGGGGCGAAGACGATGTCCACGCCGT
>JBDSXU010000147.1:0-5032 GCA_039926005.1 Marmoricola sp. | reverse complement strand
AGCATCCGCCGGGCTGCACGGCGATGCGGAGCTGGAGGTCGTCGCGACCTTCCTGCTCCAGCAGGCTCTTGACCTTCGAGGACGCAGTCGGGCTGACGTTGATGCTGTCGGCGCGGATCTCGTGGGCGGTGTCGACCTGCTCGGTCATAGGGACTCTCCAGTGCTCATTGGGTGCTCTTCCTACTGACCCAATGGTCGCACATCGTGGGTTATTCCTCGCATCGAGCAGCCCGGGGGCAGGTCGAGCCCGACTCTCAACGTGACCAGGTGCGCGCGGTGCGTGTGGCGAGGTCGGCGAGCGCCTCGACAGGGGAGCCGAGGGCACGCTCCTCCCCGACCAGTTCGACCAGGGAGTACGCCGACTCCACGCCGAGTGCCCGCATCTCCCGCGAGCCGACGAGAACCTGCCCCGCAAGCGTGATGCACGGGACCAGTTCCGCAGCTGCCACCTCGGCGACGCCGTAGGGCACCTTGCCGGAGCGGGAGGAGAAGTCGAAGGCACCCTCGCCGGTCACGACGAGGTCGGCGCCGCGGACCGTCTCGGCCAGACCGACTGCCTCGGCGACCACCGAGACCCCAGGGCTGCGGGTGCCCCCGAGGAGCATCAGTGCGAACCCGAGACCACCAGCGGCGCCAGCGCCCTTCTGACCCGCGAGCGAGCGATCGGTGAGCTCGGCGAAATGCTGCAACCATCGGTCCACCGTGACGAGCCGCTCCTCTGGCAGACCCTTCTGGGGCCCGTAGATCTTGGTCGCCCCGTTGATGCCGAGCAGCGGGTTGTCCACGTCGCTGGCCAGGACGAGCTCTACCCCCTCCATCAGGTTGCGCGCCGCCCGCAGGTCGACCGAGGTGATGTCCGGGAAGCCCGCCGGCCCCATGTCGAGGGGACCACCATCGGAGCTGGCGCCCAGGGCCTCGAGCAGACCCGCCCCGGCATCGTTCGTGGCCGAACCGCCGAGCCCGACGATCACTCGGGCGGCGCCCGCCCCCACCGCATGGGCCAGCAGCGCCCCCAGCCCCAGGGTCGTCCCACGCTCCGGGTCGCGGTCGGCGGGCTCGGTCAGGTGCAGTCCGACGACCTGGGCACTCTCGAGGTACGCCGTGTCGCCCACGCGGAGGATCGTGGCCGGAGTGGGGCTCCCGTAGGGGTCGTCAACGGTGACTGCCTGCAGCTCCCCACCCAGGGCGACATGCAGTACGTCGAGGAACCCGGGGCCTCCGTCGGACATCGGTACCTGCACCAGTTCGTCCCCGGGCGCCCGTCGTGCCCAGCCGGTGGCCATCGCCGAGGCGGCCTCTAGGGCGGTCAGGGTGCCGGCGAACTTGTCGGGGGCGAAGACGACGCGCATAGGTTCATCCTGCCGTGCCCCGTCTCGGGCCGGGTGAGAGGCCGGGTGACAGGATTGGCGTCATGACGACTGTCGAGCTACCGCTGCTTCCTCTGGGTCTGGGTGCCGACCGCTCCTCGGAGCGTGGCGTGGAGTGCCCGGGGGACCTTCCGGCCGCCTCCGACCCCGACCTGGTCGCACGCGCACGCCGGGCCAAGGAGAAGCTCGGCGACAAGGTGTTCGTGCTGGGCCACCACTACCAGCGCGACGAGGTGATCGAGTTCGCGGACGTCACCGGTGACTCGTTCAAGCTGGCGCGTGACGCGGCGGCACGACCGGAGGCGGAGTACATCGTCTTCTGCGGCGTGCACTTCATGGCCGAGTCGGCCGACATCCTGACCGGGCCGGAGCAGAAGGTCGTGCTCCCGGACCTCGCTGCCGGCTGCTCGATGGCCGACATGGCCCGGCTCGCCCAGGTCGAGGACACCTGGGACGCGCTCACCGACGCGGGCATCGCCGACATCGTCGTACCCGTCACCTACATGAACTCCTCGGCCGACATCAAGGCCTTCTGTGGTCGCCACGACGGTGCCGTCTGCACTTCCTCGAACGCACAGGCGGCGATGGAGTGGGCCTTCGAGCAGAAGGGTCCCGAGACCAAGGTCCTGTTCCTGCCGGACCAGCACCTCGGCCGCAACACCGCGGTGCTGGAGATGGGCTTCGCCCTGGAGGACTGCGTGGTCTGGAACCCGCTGCTGCCCGGCGGAGGGCTGAGCACCGAACAGCTCCGCGAGGCCCGCGTGATCTTGTGGAAGGGCCACTGCTCGGTCCACGGCCGGTTCTCCGTCGAGGTGGTCGACCAGCTGCGAGCGAACATCCCCGGCGTGAAGATCCTCGTGCACCCCGAGTGTCGGCACGAGGTGGTGCTCAAGGCCGACCTGGTCGGCTCCACCGAGTTCATCATCAAGACGGTCGAGGCAGCGCCCGCCGGTTCCTCCTGGGCGATCGGCACCGAGCTCAACCTGGTCAAGCGGCTCGCGGACGCCCACCCGGACCAGAACATCGTCTTCCTCGACCGGACGGTGTGCTACTGCTCGACGATGAACCGCATCGACCTACCGCACCTTGTGTGGGCGCTCGAGTCACTCGCCGAGGGCCAGCTGGTCAACGTGATCCAGGTCGACCCTGAGACCGAGCACTGGGCCAAGGTCGCGCTGCAACGCATGCTCGACCTGCCCGGCAAGTCACACCGCGACTGAGCGTCGGCCGACCCGGCCTCGACCGTGCCCGAGGCCGATACTGTCTAGTGGTGCGTCTGTGAAATGGCGCGGCCTCGCGACGCCCCACATCCCGCCCGGCTGCGTTGTCGTCGCTCAACAGACAACCCGGTATGCCTCGCTCCTCCGCCTTGCCGGGAGGGCGCGGAACGCCGCTCCGAACCCCACGCCATTTCACAGACCCACCACTAGCGGTCCTGGATCCCCCAGATGGGCATCCAGCGCGTGGTGTCCGGCTCGATCGGGAGGTCGGCGCCGACCGCGTCACGGATCTGTCGTTCCTTGAGGGTGTTGCGCGTGCTGGAACCGGTTGGGCAAAAAGGGTAGAACGACCCCTTCTTGTACAAGTAGACCAAGTAGGAAGACGTCTGGTCGACATCACGGAAACCGATCGTGGAGCACAGGAGCCCTGGCCCGAACCCCTGCGTCTCCAGGGCCGAGTTGACTGCGTGCAGGTCGGTGACCAGCGCGCTGGTGTCCTCGGGCGCCGTACGCACGGTCAGCCAGGTGTAGCCGTACTCGTCCACCCGGCTCTCGGTCGCCGGCCCTCCGTCAACACCCACCAGGGCGGAAGCCTCCTGTTGCGTGGTGACCGACGCCTGCCCCTCGGCCGCCCGGAAGCACACGGCTCCCGCTCCTGTCGGGCTCAGCCCCATGGCAGCCTCCAGGGTCAGCGCCGCGCCAGGTAGCGCGAACAGCTGGTCGAGGTTTGGCTGGCTGGGCTTCGACTGGCCGCGCAGCGCGTCCCACAGACCCATCAGCTGACCATCTAACGAGCCTGACCGAGGCTGGCGGCAATGCGCGCGAGCTGGTCGAGCCGTTGCTGCAGCGGTGGGTGGGTGGCGGTCAGCGTGCCGAGCGTCAGACCCCGGACGGCGGGAGCGATGAAGAACGCGTTCATCGGCTTGGCGGCTCGCAGGTCCCGCTCCGGTATGGCGTTCATCTCGCCGCTGATCTTGGTCAGCGCCGAGGCGAGCGCCGAAGGCTTCTGAGTGAGGTAGGCGCCCGACCGGTCGGCGCACAGCTCGCGGTAGCGCGAGAGCAACCGCAACAGCACGAAGCTGAAGGCGTAGACGACCAGGCTGATCAGGAGTACGGCGAAGAAACCGATCCCGCCACCGCTGTTGTTGTTGTTGCGCGACCTGCCGAGTCCGAGGCCTCCGAACTGCGCGAAGCGGGTGACCATCCCGGCCACGATGCCGGCGGAGGAGGCCACGGTCATGACCAGCACGTCTCGGTGTGCCACATGGGAGAGCTCGTGCGCGAGGACCCCTTCGAGCTCCTCGGCCGTCAGGGTGCGCAGGATTCCGGTCGTCACGCAGACCACCGAGCGATTGGGTGAGCGTCCAGTGGCGAAGGCGTTGGGCAGGTCAGTGTCGGCGATCGCGACCCTCGGCTTCGCCATGTCGGCCATGGCGCAGAGTCGGTCGATCATGCCGTGCAGCTCGGGCGCCTCCTCCGGGCTCACCTCGCGAGCGCGCATGGCCCTCATCGCGGCCTTGTCGGAGTACCACCACTGGAAGAAGGCCACGCCGATGCCGATCACCCCGATGATCGCGGCGTAGCTCGAGAACTTGTACATCAACCCGACCACGAGCGCGACGAAGAGGGCGCCGAGCATGAACATCACCGCCGTCATGCGGAGGGTCAGCCCGGAGTCCGGGACGAAGCGGGTGCGCGCCATCAGGTCACGTCTCTGGTCAACCGGGGATCAGTCCGTCGCCCCCGAGCAGCACGCGGACCTCCTCGATCGTGGCGTCCGCGGGCGGCAGGATGAGGTCGGAGTCGTCCAGCGAGTCGTCCGCAAGCGGGGTGCCGGAGCGGCGTACGCCGTCGAGCAGGGCAGCCAGCGACGAGGTGAAAGCGGCGGTGTCGCCCGACTCCACGGCCGACTCGACGGCGCTGTCGAGCGCGTTGAGCGAGTCCAGGTGGTCGTCGGCGACCACGAGCTGTCCCTCGCCCAGAATCCGGACGATCATGACTGTTGTCCCTTCTCGACGGGTGTGTCCGCGATGACGGAGTCCTCGGGAACCTGGGTCGGCGTCTCCGAGGCGCTGATGGCCTGCGGGCTGCTGCCCTTGAGTGCGGCGAGCTCGGACTCCACGTCGGACTGTGAGCTCATAGACTCCAGCTCTCGGCTGATGTCGTCGCCACGGTTGATGGAACTGGCGTCGTCGAGGGCGCCGGAGGCGATCAGCTCGTCGATGGCCCCGGCCCGAGCCTGCATCGCCTGGGTCTTGTCCTCGGCGCGCTGGACGGCCATGCCGACGTCACCCATCTCCTCGGAGATGCCCGAGAACGCCTCACCGATGCGGGTCTGCGCCTCGGCGGCGGTGTAGGAGGCCTTGATCGTCTCCTTGCGGGTGCGGAAGGACTCCACCTTCGCCTCCAGGCGCCGGGAAGCGAGCGTGAGCTTGTCCTCCTCGC
>JBDSXU010000146.1:0-2281 GCA_039926005.1 Marmoricola sp. | reverse complement strand
AGGTCGCGCAGACCGGGGGTGTTCGGCGACGAGACGTTCACGACCAGGTAGTCGGCGTGCGGTGCCAGCAGGGTGGTGCTCTTCTCGTAGTCGCGGATCGCGTCGTCCTCGGCGACCACCTTGGTCTTGCCGATGTTGATGCCCAGGGGGACACCGGTCCGGAGGCCGGTCCGGTCCACGTGCCGCTCGGCCAGTCGCCTGGCCACGACCTCGGCACCGTCGTTGTTGAAGCCCATCCGGTTGACGATCGCGCGGTCGGCGGGCAGGCGCGCGAGGCGCGGCCTCGGATTGCCGGGCTGCGGCTCACCGGTGACGGTGCCGATCTCGACGAACGCGAAGCCCATGTTGGCCAGGGCGTCGATGCCGATGGCGTTCTTGTCGAACCCGGCGGCCAGCCCGAGCAGCCCCGGGAAGTCGAGCCCCATCACCTGCGTGCTGCGCCTGCCCCCGACCCTGCTCACGCGGCCGCCGACCAGCCGCGTCACCGGCTGTGCGGCCCGGATGGCCCGGAACGCCAGCTGGTGGGCCTTCTCGGGATCCGTCCGGGTCAGCACCCGGTCGAAGAGCTGGCGGTACGCCGTCACCTGGCCCAATCCCGGGCCCAGTCCTGCAGCGAACGCACCCCGATGTCTGAGGCACGCATCGCCTCGATCCCCTGAACCGCGGCGCCGAGGCCCTGCACCGTGGTGATGCACGGGATGTTGTGCAGGATCGCCGCGGTCCGGATCTCGTAGCCGTCGAGACGCGGTGACCCCCCGCTGGTGGTGCCGTGCGGGGTGTTCACCACGAGGTCGATCTCGCCGTCGAGGATCTTGCCGACGATGGTCTTGTCCCCGTCGCCGGCGTCACCCTCGCTGTACTTGCGTACGACGGTGGCCGAGACGCCGTTGCGACGCAGGACCTCGGCCGTCCCGACGGTCGCGAGAATGTCGTAGCCGAGGTCGGCGAGCCGCTTGATCGGGAAGATCATGCTCCGCTTGTCGCGGTTGGCCATCGAGACGAAGACCGTTCCGCTCAGCGGCAGTGGGCCGTAGGCCGCCGTCTGTGCCTTGGCGAAGGCCTTGCCGAAGTCGGCGTCGAAGCCCATCACCTCACCGGTCGAGCGCATCTCCGGGCCGAGGATCGCGTCCACGGTCTTCCCGTCGATGGTCTTGAACCGGTTGAACGGCATCACCGCCTCCTTGACCGCGATCGGAGCGTCACCGGGCAGGTCTCCCCCGTCGCCCTCGGCCGCGAGCACGCCTTCCGCGCGCAGCGAGGCGATCGACTCCCCCAGCATGAGCCGGGCAGCAGCCTTGGCCAGCGGTCGCGCCGTCGCCTTGGACACGAAGGGCACCGTGCGGCTGGCCCGGGGGTTCGCCTCGAGCACATAGAGGACGTCGGAGCCGAGCGCGAACTGGATGTTGATCAGGCCGAGCACGCCGACCCCGCGGGCGATCGCCTCCGTGGCCTCGCGGATCCGACCGATCTCCTCCATGCCGAGGGTGATCGGCGGCAGTGCGCACGAGGAGTCACCGGAGTGGATGCCCGCCTCCTCGATGTGCTCCATCACGCCGCCGAGGTAGAGCTCGGTGCCGTCGTAGAGCGCGTCGACGTCGATCTCCACGGCGTCGTCGATGAACCTATCGACGAGTACCGGGTGCTCGGGGCTGATCTCGGTGGCCCTTCGGATGTAGCCGCTGAGCGACTCGTCGTCGTAGACGATCTCCATGCCGCGCCCGCCCAAGACGTACGACGGACGCACCAGCACCGGGAAGCCGATCCTGGCCGCGATCTGCTGCGCCTCCGGGAAGGAGGTCGCCATCCCGTGCTTGGGCGCGGGCAACCCGGCCTCGGCGAGCACGCGACCGAAGGCACCGCGCTCTTCGGCCAGGTGGATCGCCGAGGGAGGCGTGCCGACGATCTTGACCCCGGCGTCCTCGAGCCCCTGGGCCAGACCTAGCGGCGTCTGTCCGCCCAGCTGACAGATCACGCCGGCGATGGGGCCTGCCTTGGCCTCGGCGTGCACGACCTCCAGCACGTCCTCGAGGGTGAGCGGCTCGAAATAGAGCCGGTCGGAGGTGTCGTAGTCGGTCGAGACTGTCTCGGGGTTGCAGTTGACCATCACGGTCTCGTAGCCGGCCTCGTGCAGCGCCAGGCTGGCATGCACGCACGAGTAGTCGAACTCGATGCCCTGGCCGATGCGGTTGGGCCCCGAGCCGAGAATGATCACCGCCTCCTTCTCGCGCGGCGCCACCTCGGTCTCCTCGTCGTAGGAGCTGTAGTGGTAGGGCGTCTTCGC
>JBDSXU010000145.1:0-6745 GCA_039926005.1 Marmoricola sp. | reverse complement strand
AGCCGTCCTGGTAGACCGCCCGCGCCCACGGCTCGGCTGGTCTGAGCGACTCGGGCAGCGCGGTCATCGCGAAGTAGCCTGCGGCGTGCTGGCCGATGCGCGGGTCGGCTTCGACCGCGGCGGCGATGAGGTCGGAGGTGAGCGGGACGCTGAGGTCGAGGTCCTCGCCCTGCCACCGCCTGACCATCCCGCCGTCGATCGCGATGTGGTCGGCCACCCAGGGTTCGATGGCGTGGTCGCACCAGGCGCCGAACGGTTCAGCCACGGTGGAGGGGTCTGCGCCCTCGTCGAGGAGGCCGAGGAGCGCGGTGATCTGCATGCAGGCCATCGCGATCCCTCGTCCTCGGGTCGGGGTCGTGGTCGCCACCGAGTCCCCCACGGCGACCAGTCCCGGTGTGCCGGCCTGTCGGCAGTAGACGTTGCGTAGCGCTCCGCCGACAAGAACCCCTGATGTGGCCTGCGCACGGTCCGGATGGGTCCACTCGGCGAGGGCCGGGATGGCTCGGCAGGCAGCTTCGAAGGCGACCTCGAAGCGCAGTGCCTTGAGTGCAGCATCCGCGGTGGGGCGCAGGAGCACCACCGAGAAGTGGCCGGACTCGTGCAGGAAGACCAGGCACTGGTAGCCGTCGAAGTCGGCGATGTAGGCAATCGGGCTCACCAGCGGCCCGGGCTCGGCTCCGTCGCGCAGCCGGTAGGTTCGGTCGATGTACGCCAGGCCGCAGTCACCGTCGAGCTCAGGGTTGCGGTCCAGCGCACTCGACCTGCCGAGGCGCCCTGCTCGACCTGAGGCGTCCACGACGAGGTCAGCCTCGACGACGGACCCGTCGATCCGGGCGCCGCTGACTCGGCCGCCGTCGAGAACGAGTCCGTCGACGTGGCCGGTGGCCAGGGTGAGCCCCGGCCGCTTCTCGGCGGCGAGGCGAAGCGCACGCTCGAAGGTCGACCGGCGCGAGAGCATTCCCATTACCTGGCGAGACCCGGCGGGGTCGGACACCTCGACGGGCCGCGCGCCGAGTGAATGCCAGCAGTCGTTGGCCTCCGGCCATTCCGCTTGGAGAGTCATCGGCACCTGTGGCCGGAAGCCGTGCGCATGATCGAACTGCATGACGCCACGACGGGCCCACGCGTCTCCGCTGGGGCCGGGGTCCCGGTCCACCGACGTGACCTGGTGACCACGACGTGCGAGCGCGGAGCCGAGAAGGAGCCCCGTCGGGCCGGATCCCACGATGAGTGTTCTCATGGCTGTCCTCAGCTATACTGACGATGCTTTGATTACACTGATAGTGCCTTCAAAAGATGGAGCCGTCAAGATGTCCCAGCCCCGCCGTCGGTACCGGTCGACGCTTCGGGAGGAGCAGGCCCGCGCGACGCAGCGGGCGGTCGTCAGTGCCGCACGCGACCTCTTCGTCGAACTCGGGTGGTCGCGGACGACCATCGACGCCGTTGCCGCCCGTGCAGAGGTGAGCCGCAGGACGGTGTTCACCTCGGTCGGCGCGAAGGCGGCCCTCCTGAAGCTCGCCCTGGACTGGGCCTTGGTCGGGGACGACGAGCCGGTGCCGTTGTCCGAGCGACCGGTCATCGCGGAGATGGAACGACTGAGCGATCCCCAGGCCCTGGTGGCCCGCTGGGCGCAGTTCGTCGCAGAACTGGAGGAGCGGGCGGCGCCCCTGGCGGCCGTACTCGTCGCGGCTGCAGATGTCGACCCGGTAGCCGCCGCGGTGCACGCAGAGTCCGAACGCAACCGGCTCCGGGGTGCAGCATTCATCGTGGGGCGTCTCGCGGCAATCGGCGGGCTGCGACCTGATCTCACCGCCGAACGCGCTGTGGCCGCCACCTTGGTGCTGATGGACCCTGCCGTCCACCGCACGCTCGTGCGCGAGCACGGCTGGACGCTCCCCGAGTACGGCGACTGGATCGAGCGCACCGCCTTGGCCGAGCTCCTCGGGGATACCTCGAAAAAAGCATGACGGACGGCGTCGTAACAATCGGCGAGCGCGTCAACCGGCCTCCCAGTCCGGCGATCTCCGCAACGGGATCGGCGATCGGGACCGCTGGAGCCCGACAGGGGCTTCAGGAGAGCGGGAGTGCAAGGCGGACCTCGCAGCGCAGATCGGGGACGCGGGCGAGGCGAGCCTCCGTGGTCACCAGCGCGCAGCCGAAGATCTCGGCAACGGCAATGTAGGCGGCGTCGTAGCCAGAGACGTGGCTTCGCAACTCCCACATGCGCGTCACCAGTGGTGCTGCGGCGACAAGGTCGGTGGTGGCGGTCACCATCGCCGAGAGAGCGTCCTCAGCATCTCGCTGATCTTCTTGCCGAGCCACCGCCCGCGGACCGCGGAGAACACTTCCACGACCAGGTGTTCAGGAGCGGCCCAGTGGGCATCGCGGGCGAGTTCGGCTCTCGAGCGAGTGCCCACCAGTCCATCGTCGGTGAAGGCGTTGGTCAGCACAGACGCGTCGACCACGATCACCGGGCATCGCTGTCGGCCCTGCTCAGCAACGCATCGCGCTAGAACCGGAGGTCAGCGGCGGTAGTCCGAGAGCGCCCCTGGAAGGATTCGAACCTTCGCTCCCGCCTCCGGAGGGCGGTGCTCTATCCCCTGAGCTACAGGGGCTCGGGGTGCGCAGCGAGGTTACCCCAACGAGACCCCGTTCCTGATATCCGGGTGAGCGCCCGGCGGGTGCGTCGTTAGGCTTGGCAGGTGACACCCGCCGAGCTCTCCGATGCCATCGTTGCCGCCCTCACCGCGCAGGTCGAGGCCGGGACGCTGCGCCTGCCCGACGGGGTGCCGTCCGAGGTGGTCGTCGAGCGACCGCGCAACAAGGAGCACGGCGACTATGCAACCAACGTGGCGCTCAAGCTGGCCAAGAAGGCCGGTATGGCGCCGCGCGAGTTGGCCGAGGCACTGGCCGACGGACTGGCCGCCACCGACGGCATCGCCAAGGTCGACATCGCCGGCCCCGGCTTCCTCAACATCACGGTCTCCGCCGGCTCTCAGGGCAAGGTGGCGGGCGACGTGGTGGCCGCCGGTGCGGCGTACGGCTCCTCGGACGTCTTCGCCGGGGAGAGGATCAATCTCGAGTTCGTCTCGGCAAATCCGACCGGCCCGTTGCACATCGGCGGGGTCCGCTGGGCCGCAGTGGGGGACGCGCTCGGCCGCATCTTCACCCTGACCGGCGCCGAGGTCTCCCGGGAGTACTACTTCAACGACCACGGCGGCCAGATCGACCGCTTCAGCAACTCACTCCTGGCCGCGGCCAAGGGCGAGCCGGTGCCCGAGGACGGGTACGGCGGCCAGTACATCGAGGACATCGCCAAGGCGGTCCTGAAGAAGCAGCCCGGCGCGCTGGACCTGCCCGAGGACGAGGCGCGCGAGGTGTTCCGCGCCGACGGCGTCGAGATGATGTTCGGCGAGATCAAGCAGAGCCTCCACGACTTCGGCGTGGACTTCGACGTCTACTTCCATGAGGACAACCTCCACAAGAGTGGTGCCGTCGAGCGTGCGATTGCGCGGCTGACGGAGCTCGGCAACACCTTCGAGGCCGAGGGTGCCCTCTGGTTGCGTTCCGAGAAGTTCGGTGACGACAAGGACCGGGTCATCGTGAGGTCCGACGGCCAGGGGTCCTACCTCTCGGGCGACCTCGCCTACTACCTCGACAAGCGCGAGCGCGGCTTCGAGCGTTGCTTCATCATGCTCGGCGCCGACCACCACGGCTACGTCGGCCGGCTGATGGCGATGGTCTCCGCCTTCGGGGACGAGCCCGGCAAGAACCTCGAGATCCTGATCGGGCAGATGGTGAACCTGCTGCGCGACGGGCAGCCACTGCGGATGTCGAAGCGGGCCGGCACGGTGGTCACGATCGACGACCTCGTTGACGCGATCGGCGTGGACGCGTCCCGCTACGCGCTGGCCAGGTTCAGCTCCGACTCGACGATCGACCTCGACCTCGACCTGTGGGCCAGGCAGTCGAGCGACAACCCGGTCTTCTACGTGCAGTACGCCCACGCCCGCGTGGCCTCGATCCTGCGCAACGGCGCCGACCTCGGTCTGGCTCCGGCCGGTGCTGGCTTCGACCCGAGCCTCCTCGCGCACGAGAAGGAGGGTGAGCTCCTTCGGGCGCTGGCCGAGTTCCCACGTGTGGTCGCCGCGGCGGCGTCACTGCGTGAACCGCACCGGGTGGCGCGCTACCTCGAGGCGACCGCGGCTTCCTATCACCGGTTCTATGACAACTGCCGGGTGCTCCCGATGGGCGACGAGGAGCCGAACGACCTGCATCGGGCACGGCTCTTGCTCGTGTTCGCGACACAGACCGTGCTCGCGAACGGTCTGCGCCTGCTCGGGGTCTCGGCCCCGGAGCGGATGTAGGACGTGAGGGCTCACGAGGCTGGTTGGGCGCACGCCGCCGTCTCCGTCCGGGGACCCGCGTGGTTGCGCGAACCCGACGACCCGAACGCGCTGGTGACCGAGCTCTGGTCCCAGACCGCGCGCAAGGTGGACGGTGCTCTCGAGGTCGGCGGAGTCCGGCTGACCGACCTGGTGGCCGAGCACGGCTCCCCGGCCTACGTCCTGGACGAGGCTGACTTCCGCGCCCGTGCCCGAGCCTTCCGCGACGGGTTCTCCGAGTGCGACGTCTACTACGCCGGCAAGGCGTTCCTCTCCACGACGGTCGCCAGGTGGATCGCCGAGGAGGGCCTCAGCCTCGACGTCTGTTCGGGCGGCGAGCTCGCGGTCGCGGAACGCGCGGGTTTCCCCATGCACCGCGTCGGCTTCCACGGCAACAACAAGACGGTCGCCGAGCTCGGCCGGGCCATCGAGCTCGGCGTGGGCCGGATCGTCGTCGACTCCTTCCACGAGATCGTCCGCCTCATCGAGCTCACTCGTCAGTTGGGCGCCACTGCCCGCGTGATGGTCCGCGTGACCGCCGGCGTCGAGGCCCACACCCACGAGTACATCGCCACGGCGCACGAGGACCAGAAGTTCGGGTTCTCGATCAGCAGTGGCGACGCCCTGGCTGCGGTCCACCTGATCCACGACGCTCCGAGCATCGAGCTGCTCGGCCTGCACTCCCACATCGGTTCGCAGATCTTCGACTCCTCCGGCTTCGAGGTCGCGGCCCGACGAGTGCTCGCACTGCACGCACAGATCTCCAGCGAGATCGGCGTCGAGCTGCCGGAGCTGGACCTCGGTGGTGGCTTCGGCATCGCCTACACCACCCAGGACGACCCCTCCGACGCCGCCCAGCTCGCCATCGAGATGACGAAGATCGTGCGTGACGAGTGCAAGGTCCGTGACCTGGAGGTCCCTCGGCTGTCCATCGAGCCCGGTCGCGCGATCGTCGGCCCGGCCATGTGCACGGTCTACGAGGTCGGCACCGTCAAAGCGGTGGAGCTCGACGCCGGCGCGGTGCGCACCTACGTATCGGTCGACGGCGGGATGAGCGACAACATCCGCACCGCGCTCTACGACGCCGACTACTCCTGCACCCTGGCCAACCGCGCCTCGGACGCGCCCTGCCTGATGACCCGCGTGGTCGGCAAGCACTGCGAGGCCGGCGACATCATCGTGAAGGACGAGTTCCTCCCGGGTGACGTGGTGCCGGGCGATCTCGTCGCCGTGCCCGGGACCGGTGCCTACTGCCGCTCGATGTCCAGCAACTACAACCACTCGCTGAGGCCGCCCGTGATCTCCGTGCGCGACGGCGAGGCCAGGGTCGTCGTACGCCGGGAGACGCTGGATGACCTCCTGGCCACCGACCTCGGCTGAGCGAATCCGCGGCCAACTGTCTAGGTGTTGATGGTCTCGCTCGGATCGTGGAACGGGGGGGGTGGCAGTTCCCCGCAGACCGTTGCCGGACGTTGGACGCCCGTGGCACGAAACGGGGAACCTCGAACGGGCTTGATGCCCGGACGCGACCCAGTGGGCGGATGGGTGTCACGTGCGCAGGTGCGCAGGTGGGAGGATGTGTCGCGATGAACCAGCACTCCCCGAAACCAGTTCGCGTGGCCCTTCTCGGCTGCGGTGTCGTGGGCTCCCAGGTCGCCCGACTGCTGCTCGAGCAGGCGCATGATCTGACGGCCCGCGTGGGCGCCCCTGTGGAGCTCGTCGGCATCGCTGTCCGCAGGCTCGGGCTTGCGCGCGGCGTCGACATCCCCGAGCACCTGTTCACCACCGACGCCGCGGAGCTCGTCTCCCGCGGCGACATCGACGTGGTGGTGGAGGTCATCGGCGGGATCGAGCCGGCGCGGTCGCTGATCCTCTCGGCTCTCGAGCACGGCGCCAGCGTGGTCTCGGCCAACAAGGCCCTGCTCGCCGAGGACGGCAGCACCATGTTCGCGGCCGCCGAGAAGGCGGGTCGCGACCTCTACTACGAGGCCGCTGTCGCTGGCGCCATCCCGATCGTGCGGCCGCTGCGTGAGTCGTTGGCCGGCGACCAGGTCACGCGGGTGCTCGGCATCGTCAACGGGACCACCAACTTCATCCTCGACCGGATGGACACCTCCGGCGCCGGGTTCGACGAAGCCCTGGAGGAGGCCCAGGAGCTGGGCTATGCCGAGGCCGACCCGACCGCCGACGTCGAAGGATTCGACGCCGCCGCGAAGGCCGCGATCCTCGCCAGCCTCGCCTTCCACACCCGGGTGACCGCCGCCGACGTGCATCGCGAGGGCATCGCGGAGGTGACCGCCAGCGACGTTGCATCAGCCGCGGAGATGGGCTGCGTGGTCAAGCTGCTGGCCATCTGCGCG
>JBDSXU010000144.1:0-5373 GCA_039926005.1 Marmoricola sp. | reverse complement strand
GACTTGGCCACCTCGATGAACAGGCTGGTGTCGAAGAACTCCTTGGGGTCGACGTACTTCGGCACACCACCGAGCTCGACGTAGGCCTTCTCCGCGTCGCCGACCCACTTCAAGACGTCACCGTTCTGGTAGGCCTGCAGCCACTCCGCGTTGGTGTAGTCCTTCTGGAACTCCACCTGATGCTTCAGGTCGGCGAGCTTGGCTGCGTCCTTGTAGGCCAGCTCGTGCACCTTCGCCAGCGACCCGTCGGGGTCGTCCCGGTAGGCCGCGTTGACCTTCAGCCACGCGCCGATGATCTTCTTGATGGTCGGCTGGTTGGCGTCGTACCAGTCGTTGTTGGCGATCCAGCCGTCACCGACCCCGGCATCGGCGTAGTTGCCCGCGTTGTCGATCTCCTTGGCTCCCTTGCCGGCCTCGTTGACTCGCAGGTCGAACGGGACCCAAAGGGCAACGGCCGGGACCTTGCCGCCGATGAAGGCCTGGACGGCGTCCGGCATCTTGGCGTTCACGACCTCGACATCGGTGCGGTCCAGGCCCGCCTTCTCCAGCGCGCGGTGCAGATAGATGTCAGCGGTGGTGCCCTCCGTGGTGATGATCTTCTTGCCTTTGAGCTGGGAGACCGTGGTGATGCCGCTGCCGTCCTGGACGAACAACCGCGCGGTCGCAGTCTCCCGCGAGTTCAGCATGAAGATCTTGCCCTGCCCCTGGGCCGGGAAGTTCGAGGTGACGCCGCCCATGATGGCCACGTCGACGCTGCCACCCGCGAGTGCCTGGCTCAGCTCGATCCCCGTGTCGAACGCCGTGGTCTTGATGTCGAGGCCCGCGTCGGCCCACTGGCCTTCGGCCTGCCCGAGCCACAGCTTGTCGTCCACGGCAATGGTGTGGAGGTAGCCGACCTTGACCTCGGTGGCGTTGCCCTTGGCATGGACCACGTCCTTGCCCTCACCGCCCTCGTCGAGGGCGCCGCACGCGGCCGAGGCCAGGACGAGCAGGGCCACCAGGGCCGTGCCGATCAGTCGTCGCAGGAATGTCATCGTGCTTCCTTCTCTCTGTGGTTCGCTCTGGCGTTCGGCGTGGGGAGGGTGGCCATGGATCTCATGACCTCTTCGAGGTGCTTGCGGAGCTCGATGAAGGCCGGCGCGGTGCGCGACTCCGGCCGTCGTGGCCACTCGACGTCGACGTGGACGACCTCGTGCACGTGGGTGGGCCGGTTACTGAGTACGACGATCCGGTGGCTCAGGAAGATCGCCTCCTCGACGGAGTGCGTGATCAACATCGCCGCTCGGCCATCGCGCTGGCTGGCCTCGTGGAGCAGCTCCTGCATGAACTCCCGGGTCTGTGCGTCCAGGGCGGCGAACGGCTCGTCGAGCAGCATCACGTCGGGATCGGTGGCGTACGCGCGGGCCAGCGCGACCCGTTGACGCATGCCACCGGAAAGGGTCTTGGGCAGGGCATTCTCGAACCCCTGGAGCCCCATCAGCTCGACGTATCGGGCCACGACCTCGGCCGTCTCCCCTCGAGAACGCTTGTTGCTGCGCAGGGTCAGCCCGAACGCGATGTTCTTCTCCACCGTGAGCCACGGGAAGATGGCGTACTGCTGGAAGACCACACCGCGGCTGGCGTCGGGGCCGGTGACCTCCTCGCCGTCCACCTCGACGAGACCGGAGTCGGGGCGGAGGAACCCGGCCGCGAGGTTGAGCAACGTCGACTTGCCGCAGCCACTGGGTCCCAGGACGCTGACGAACTCGCCCGGGGCAACGTCGAACGAGACGTCGTCCAGAACCTCGACGCGGCGCTTGCCTCGTCCGAATCCCAGGTGCACGTTGCCGAACCTGACACGTTGCTCGCCGCTCGACCCGGTCGCGGAGACGCTCACCGGACCACCCGCTCCTGCCAGCGCACGAGTCGTGACATGAACAGCTGGACCAGCCGGTCCATCACCAGCGCCGAGAGGCCGATCAGGATGATGCCGACGTAGACGTCCTCCATGCGGAAGAACGCGGCGGCGTCGGACATCATCGCCCCGAGTCCGCGTCGCGCGGCCACCAGCTCGGCGGCCACGACCGTCGCCCACGAGACGCCGAGCGCGACCCGGACGCCGACGAAGATCTGCGGGACGGTCAGGGGTACGACGACCCGCCGGAACAGCTCGAACTCGGTGGCTCCCAGTGCCCGGGCAGCCCGGACGTAGACGTCGTCGATCGCGGCGACACTCTCATAGATCACGATCACCGAGGAGAAGAACGCGGCGTACACGAGCACCGAGAGCCGCGCCGTCTCGTCGATGCCGAGGTAGACGATGACCAGCGGGATCAGGGCCAGCGGCGGCAGCGCCCGGAAGAAGCTGACCAGCGGGTTGAACATCTCGCGGACCACGGAGAACCACGCCAGCGCGAAGCCGACCGGCACGGCGGCCGTGCAGCCGATGGCCACCCCGATCAGCACGCGCAGCACGCTGAACCGGATGTCGACCAGCAGGCCGCCTGAGTCGAGGCGTTCGATGATCCGGGTGAAGACGGCTCCAGGGGTGGGGGTGACGCCGTCGTCGAGCAGCACGGCCGTCAGCCACCATGCCCCGAGAACGAGGGCGAGGCCACACAGGGGCAGCAGCACGCGCCGTACCGTTACAACCACCCGAGACTCCCCTGATATACAACTGGTTCAGTGCACAATATCGGCTCGGCGCGGAAGGACCTGCATGCGACTCGCCATCGAGTACGGCGACGGCCACGTCGAGGTGGAGCTGCCCGACGACACCACCGTGATCTCCCCGGACCGCGCGCACCACGAACCGCCTCCTCTCCAGGACCCGGTCGCAGCCACGCGAGCCGCCCTCGCGCACCCGCTCGGCACCGGCCCGATCGGTGACCTGGTCAACCGGGGCAGCACCGTCACGATCGCCTTCCCGGACCGGGTCAAGGGGGGCGCGCACGAGACGGCGCACCGCAAGGTGGTGCTGCCGTTGCTGCTCGACGAGCTCGGGGCCGCCGGCGTACACACCTCGGAGGTGCGGCTGGTCTGCGCGATCGGCCTGCACCGCAAGAACCGGCCCGAGGAGTTCCTCGACTACCTCGGCCGCGAGGTGCTCGACCGGGTCCCGGCCACGAACATCCTGAACCACGACGCCGAGGACCCTGACGGCATGGTCGACCTCGGTGTCTCGGAGCTCGGCGACCCGGTCCAGGTCAACCGCGCGGTCGTCGAGTCGGACCTCGCGATCATGATCGGTCACACCGCCGGCAACCCCTACGGCGGTTTCAGCGGCGGCTACAAGATGCCTGCGACCGGACTCACCTCCTGGCGTTCCATCGCGTCGCACCACGCCCCACGCAGCCTCTACCGCGACGACTTCGTCCCGGTCTCCACGCGCAGCCGTTTCCGTGACCAGCTCACGGCGATCGGCCGCGGGATGGAGGCGCGGATGCACCAGTCGTTCTTCACCGTCGACGCGGTGCTCGACTCGAGTTCGCGTCAGCTCGGTGTGGCGGCCGGGCGGATAGGGGACGTGGAGAAGGCAACGTGGCCCCTCGCCAGCGAGCGCACGGACCTCGAGGTTGCGGGCGACCCGGCCGACGTGCTCGTGGTCGGGATCCCCCGGAACTTCCACTACGGCCCGGGGATGGGGAGCAACCCGATCCTGATGATGCAAGCGGTCGGCTCCTCGCTCGTCCGCGCGAAGCGTGCGCTGGTGGAAAGGCCCATCGTGATCGCTGCTGCGGTGTGCGACGGCTGGTTCAACAGCGTCGAGTTCCCGCCTTACGAAGCCGCCTTCGAGCTCCTCCAGCAGTGCCAGCACCCTGCGGACATGGTCGAGCACCAGGAGGCGCTGGCCACCGACCCCGAGTGGGTGGACCGCTATCGGCACCACTTCGGCTATCACCCGTTCCACGCGTTCTCGATGATCTACCTCGGCGGGATCGCGCGGGACCACTCGAGCGCCGTCTACATCGCCGGCGCGAAACGTCCGGACCTGGCCCGTGCGATGGGCGCACGGACGAGCACCACGGTCGAGGAGGCGCTGCGCGAGGCGACCGCAACCCTCGGTCGGACGCCGCGGGTGCTCGCCGTACCCGCGCTGTCGAAGTCGGCCTTCCACCTGGCAACCGGCGCCGGGCACACGCTCTGACCCACCCCTGCACATTTGGGGTGGGGTTGTCGGGCGAAACTGGTGCTTGATGGGTGTTGCAACGGCCGACAAGCGCCAGTTTCCCCGGTCGGCCGGGGAAACCGGCACCCCTACGCTGAGCCCATGACCAACCGGATGCAGGTGGCGCAGAGGTCGAACGTGCCGCCCTTCCACGTGATGGACCTGCTCGCGGCGGCCCATCGACGCCAGCTCAGCCACGGCGACCTCGTCAACTTCGTGGCCGGCCAGCCCTCCACCGGTGCTCCGAAGGCGGTCCGCGAGGAGGCCAAGCGCTTGCTCGACGAGGAGGCACTCGGCTACACGATGGCGACCGGCGTACCCGATTTGCGCGAGGCGGTCGCTGCCCACCATCGGCGCACGACCGGGATCGAAGTCACGCTCGACGACGTCGTGATCACCACCGGGTCCTCGGGCGGGTTCCTGCTCGCCTTCCTCGCCGCGTTCGAGCCGGGTGACCGGGTGGTGATGGCACGGCCCGGCTATCCCTGCTATCGCAACGTGCTGGCCGCGCTGGGGTGTGAGGTGGTCGAGATCGACTGCGGACCCGAGACCCGGTTCCAGCCCACCGTCGAACAGCTGGACGCCGTCCCGGCTCCCGTCGCTGGGCTCGTGGTCGCCTCGCCCGCCAACCCCACCGGCACCATGCTGGCGCCCGACGAGCTGGACGCGATCGCGCTCTGGTGCGAGGACACCGGCGTGCGGCTCGTCAGCGACGAGATCTACCACGGCATCGCCTACGGCCTAGAGGCTCGCCGCTCGGCCTGGCACACCTCGCGAACCGGTGTGGTCTTCGGGTCGTTCTCGAAGTACTTCTCGATGACCGGCTGGCGACTCGGCTGGATGCTCGTGCCCGAAGACCTCAGGCGCCCGGTCGAGGTGCTCACCGGGAACTTCACCATCTGTCCTCCGGTCCTCAGCCAGTACGCCGCCCTCGCAGCCTTCACACCGGAGTCCTACATCGAGCTCGACGGGCACGTCGCGAGGTATGCCGGGAACCGTTCGCTCCTGCTCGAGGGTCTCCCGCGGCTCGGCATCGACAGGCTCGCGCCGGCCGACGGCGCGTTCTACGTGTACGCCGACATCGGGCACCTGACGGACCGCGACGGAGGCGACTCCCACGCCTGGTGCCTGCGCCTGCTCGACGAGACCGGCGTGGCGACCGCTCCCGGCATCGACTTCGACACCCGGCGCGGGAACGAGTTCGTCCGCTTCTCCTTCGCCGGCAG
>JBDSXU010000143.1:0-4414 GCA_039926005.1 Marmoricola sp. | reverse complement strand
GTCGGCAACTTCCCGCAGGCCTTCTCACACCTTGCACTCGTGACCGCGGCGATGAACCTGCGTCGAGCCACCACGGCCTCGTCAAGCGGTTGAAGTGTGGTCTAGTCCGACAGAGGCGATTTATCCGTCATAACGCGGCAAGAGCCCCAACTCGACGCACACTTGTCAGACCGGCCGTGGAAGGTCGGGAAACACAGATTTCAGGACAACCCGGGGGACCAGACTCATGTTCAGCCGTAGCCAGATGAACAAGCCCAGCCCAGACCAGACCGACGGCAGCACTGCGGCCGAGGCCGCCTCCCTCGGCACGCTGACCGAGCTGATGGCGACCCGGCAGCTGCTCCCCGGCAGGCACCGCGCGCCGGTCACGACGCCACGAATCCCGATGCAGTCGCTGCCCACCCACGACACGGGCCCGGCGTCGCCGGAGAAGGTCGCGAACACCGACAGGGCCAAGGCCGTCTTCATGAACCTGCCCGTCGAGCGGCCCTCGACCGGCATCCCCGCCACCGCTCGATGGAGGGCCAGCCACCTGCCCCGCACCGTCGCGGCGGTCACGCTGGTGATGGCAATCCTGGGCACCTCGGCGCTGGGCGTCCGCTACACACAGACCCGTGCCTGGGACGACTTGATCTCCCTGGTCATCGGCCTCGGCGTCGTGGTGGTCCTCTGGGCCGTCGTCATCGCCAGCACCCCGCAGGTGGTCAGCCTGCGCGGTTCGGTACTCACCGTCCACAGGACCGGCGGCATGGCCAGCTTCGACCTGGCCGACGCTCTGCAGCCGGTCGACGTGGTCGGCAACGCCCGCACCTCACACTGGGCTGTGCTCCTCCACCGACCCAACAGCACCACTGTGGTCCTGCGTCGCAACGACGTCACCGCCTCCGAGCTCGACCCGATCGTCCGCCACTACCGGATGGTCGCCAAGCAGCGCCGCACCGATCGCGACGCCCGGTTCAACCTCTGACCGACCGGGAGCCGGGGACACGACCTGAGCCCCCTCGGACCGCACCGTCACCACACCGGCGAGGATGAACAGCCCACCGACCAGCTGGACAAGGTGTGGCAGCTCACCGAGCAGGACCCAGGCGAACAGCACCGCGAACAGCACCTCGGAGAGCCCCACGAACGAGGCGAGCTTGGCCCCGAGCACGCGGGTCGCGATGACTCCGGTCACGTAGGGCGTCACCGCCGCGAGCACGGCCAGCTCCACCACAGCCAGCCACGACGGCACGAGTGTCCCGGCGAGCTCCGCGGGCTGGGACGCGAAGGACATGGGCAACACCCCGGTCGCTCCGAGGACCGCGAAAGCGATCGTCCCCACGACCATGCCGCCGCCGGCGAGCACGAGCGGTGGCAGCGGTTGCTCGGCAGCATGGCCCGAGAGCAGGAAGTACGACGCCAGGCCCACGGCCGCGAGCAGCCCCCAGGCAACACCGATCCCGTCGATCCGGACCCCGCCGAAGAGATCGAGCACGAGCGCCAGCCCCGCGAGGGCGAGCACGACGCCGACGACGGTCGGCGCCCGAGGCAGCCGGCGTGTCACGAGGCACTGCCACAGGACCACGAGAACCAGGCCGAGGTACTCGAGCATCAGTGCCACCCCCACCGAGAGGTGCTGGACGGCGTAGAAGAACGCAAGCTGGGGCACGGAGACGGCGGCCACCCCGAAGGCGAGGATCTGCCGCCACCCGCTGCGCAACAGGTGCCACCGTCCTCCGAGCGCCGACAGCGCCGGCAGGAGCAGCACCAGCGCGGCGCCACCGATCCGGACGAACACCACCGATCCCGGAGTCCACCCGGCATCCAGCAGCGACTTGGCGAACGGTCCCGCGGTGCCGAAGGTGGCCCCGGAGACGAGGGCGACCAGGATGCCGGCGGTCGTCGAGCGTGTGGACATCGTGGACACCACCTGTCAGGAGCAAAATATACGAACACCGGTTACTCTAGGAGTTTGAACCGTTAGGAGTCAAAGTGACTTTTGCCCATGACACCCAGATCGCCCTCGCCGCAGCGGCTGCCCTGGTCAACACCGACCCCGACGGAGTCCCGGGCGAGGACACGCTGCGCACACCGGACGATCTCGTGCGCTTCCTCGACAACCAGGGCTGGTCCCGCGCGCGCGTCGGTGACGCGGCTGAGTTGGACGCCGTGCGCGCCCTGCGTCCGCAGCTGCGCGAGCTGTGGCGTCTCGGGGAAGCGGAGCTGGTGCCGGTCCTCAACCGGATCCTGGCCGAAGCCGCCGCACTCCCCCAGCTCGTCGACCACGACGACCTCGGCTGGCACATCCACGCGGTGCCGGACGAGGGTCCGTTGGCCACCCGGATGGCAGTCGAGGCCGCGATGGCGTTCACCGACGTGGTGCGAGGCGGGGAGCTGAACCGCCTCAAGACCTGCGCGGCCGACGACTGCCACGACGTCGTCGTGGACCTCTCTCGCAACCGCTCCAGGAGGTTCTGCGAGTCCGGCTGCGGCAACCGCGAGAACGTGCGGGCATACCGGGACCGGTTGAAGGGCTGAGCTAGGACCGGGCCTCGGCGGGCGCGCCGCGCCGGTGGCGTACGACGTCGCGGGCGAACTCCACACCAGAGGTGATGGTGAGCACCACCGCGATGGCCATCGCGATCGCAGAGGCCCACCAGAGCGCGTCACCGGGTACTTCGAGGGCCCCGGTGAGATAGCCGAAGGGTGCGATGAAGCCACCCAGCGCGACCACCTGCATCACCGTCTTGATCTTGCCGCTCTGCTTGGCGGGCATCACGACGTCCTTGGCGACGGAGAGCCGGGCGAAGGTGACCGCCCATTCGCGGACGAGGACCACGATCGTGATCGTCCACCACAGCCAGGCGGGCATGGAGTCGTGGATGACGGCCAGCCCGATGAAGGCCATGCCGGTCATCGCCTTGTCGGCGATGGGGTCGGCGATCTTCCCGAAGTTGGTGATCAGGTTGTGCTTGCGCGCGATGTCGCCATCGACCTTGTCGGTGATCATCGCGAGCACGAACAACGCCCAGGCCACCCAGCGCCAGGTGGTGTTCTCGCCCCCGTCGTGCAGCAGCGCCCACCCGAAGAACGGCACCATCACGATGCGCAGCGTGGTCAACGCGTTGGGGACGTTCCAGTTGTTCACCTGACCGCGTTCCGGCTCAGACTGGCTCATCGCCCCTCCTCGGTCTCGGCCACCTCGACAGCGACAAGGTCGACACCATCGGAGGCGACAACCCGCGCTGAGATCATGTCACCGACCTGGACAGCGGCAGACACGGCCTGCAGGGTCGTGGACCCGTCGACCTCTGGGCCCTGGTGGGCGGCGCGCCCCTCGGCCACCCGAGTGCCGTTCCCAGACTGTGTGACCGTGTCGATCGACTCCACGAGTACGACGACCCGCTCACCGATCCGCTCCTCGGCCCGCTGTGAGGAGAGCTCCTCGGCCAGAGCCGTGACGTGCGCGACCCGCTCGCTGATCTCGTCCTCGTCAAGCTTGCCCTCGAACCGCTGGGCTGACGTGCCATCCTCGTCGGAGTAGCCGAAGATGCCGATCGCATCGAGCCGCGCCTGCGTGAGGAAGTCACACAGGACCTCGAGGTCGTGCTCGGTCTCCCCCGGGAACCCCACGATGAAGTTGGAGCGAGCCCCAGCCTCGGGGGCCTGCGAGCGGGCCTGCTCGAGCAGTCCGAGGAACTGCTCGGAGTCGCCGAACCGGCGCATGCGCCGAAGCACCGGGTTGGAGGCGTGCTGGAAGGACAGGTCGAAGTAGGCAGCGACGCCAGGCGTGCTCGCGATCGCAGTGACCAGGCCGGGACGGGTCTCGGCCGGCTGGAGATAGGACACTCGCACCCGCTCAACGCCGTCGATCGCGGCCAGCTCCGGGAGGAGCGTCTCCAGCAACCTGAGGTCGCCCAGGTCCTTGCCGTAGGACGTGGAGTTCTCGCTCACCAAGAAGAGCTCGCGAGCCCCCTGGTCAGCCAGCCAGCGCCCCTCGGTGAGCACGTCGGCCGGTCGGCGCGAGACGAACGAGCCGCGGAACATCGGGATCGCGCAGAACGTGCAGCGACGGTCGCACCCGGACGCGAGCTTGAGCGGCGCCATGGGTCCATCGTCGAGCCGGCGGCGTTCACCGTGCCCTGGCTGGTAGGCCGGCGCGTCGACCCGGTCGGCCGGGGAGATGGGGAGCAGCTTGCGGCGGTCCTGAGGCGTGTGCGGGTGCTGTTTCTCGCCCGCCAGGATGGAGCGCAGCCGTCCGGCGATGTCGGGGTAGTCGTCGAACCCCAGGACGGCGTCGGCCTCCGGCAACGAGGCGGCCAGCTCCGCGCCGTACCGCTCGGCGAGGCACCCGACCGCGACGACGGCCCTGGTGACGCTCTGCGCCCCGTCGGTGCCCTTGAGGTCGGCGGCCGCGAGCAACGTGTCGACC
>JBDSXU010000142.1:0-4646 GCA_039926005.1 Marmoricola sp. | reverse complement strand
GGGTCATGCCAAGGCGGTGGCTCAGCTCCCCGTGCCGGGATAGCAGTCAACCGAATGCCTCGACTCGAGCGGATCGGCATCGCCTTGGGGGTCCTCCTCCTCGTGGCGCTGCCGACCGCGTTGCACGGCTGGCCGACCACGCTACGCGGCAACGTGTTGACCGTCCTCGTCCTGTGCGGTGGAATGGCGCTGATCTGGTGGCGCACCCATCCGCGCGTCGCCGCGGTGCTGTCGCTCGGCCTCTTCCTGGCTGCTCTTGCCCTCGGTGGCGGCTGGTTCCCCGACACAGGCGTCGCGCTCTACTCGGTCAGCTTCGCGGTGCTCGCGCTCGGCTGGTCGGGTCGCGCTGCCTGGCTGGTGGCCCTGTGCGCCCTTGCCTACCTGGTGCCGCTCTACTACCTGGCCGAGATGGACAGCTGGGTGGCTGCGGTCATGTTCACGGTGCCGCCGTACGCCGCCGGAACGGTGCTGCGGCTTCGAAGGGAGACCGCGGACGAGCTGGCATTGCGCGCCCAAGAGCTCGAGGACGAGCGAGAGCTCTTCGCCCTGATCGCGCTACGTCACGAGCGAGCACGGATCGCCAGCGAGCTGCACGACATCGTCGGTCACGCGATCAGCGTGATGGTGATCCAGGCAGCCGCTGGCCAGCGACTCGTCGACGCCGACCCCGTGCGCGCGAAGGAGGCCTTCGCGGCCATCTCGGAGTCCGCGCGGCAGGGCACGAAGGATCTCGAGCGGCTCATCGAGCTCCTCGGCGGTAGCGAGGCGTCCGTGGCTGGGGGCCCTGACCTGTCGCTCGTCGACGAGGTGGTCGCCCGTGCGGGCCGCAGCGGGTTGAACGTCACCTGTCGTTTCGAGGGTGACCGCGACCGGGTGCCGACGCCGGTCGCCCACCTGGCCTTCCGCGTGGTGCAGGAGAGCCTCACCAATGCGCTCAGGTACGCGCCCGGTGCTGAAGTCCGCATCGTGATCAGCATCGACGAGGCGGACGGTCTTGCCGTGCGCATCGAGAACGACCGTGCAGCGCAGAACGACGGGCCTCTCGCCGGCACCGGACGAGGCCTGATCGGTCTGCGCGAGCGCATCCAGACGCTCGGAGGGCAGTTCAGCGCGGGGACGACCGGTGGGGGCGGGTGGGCGGTCGAAGCGCGCCTCCCGGGAGGCTGAGCCAGCGCCGAACCAACTCCAGCGGTCTCGCCAAGTTACGCTCGAGTGTGGATTCAACGGACCGTCAGATGCCGGAGATGGACGGGTTCGGCGCGACGCAGGAACTACGCCGCCGCGAGGGCGCTGGTCGGCGGACGCCGCCCTCGCCCAATGTCTTCCTGCGTCGCTGACCTGACCTGCCGGCGGCCGCGCACCGAAACCCGGTACGCCGCAGTGCCGGTCCGTCGATACGATCGCTTGGTCCGCGTTGGTCACCGGCCCGGAGCCGGACGACCAGCCACCCACACCACGTCAGGGAGCCAAATCTCGTGTCCGACCTCAACGTCCTCCTCGTCAACGCCGACGCGCGCGAGGACCGGATGGTCACGACCGGCACCAAGGCCTGGGAGCTGTTCACCGAGAGCCCTGAGGTGATCGCGGCGCGGGTGGGCGGCGCGCTTCGCGACCTGGCCTACGAGCTCAACGACGGCGACGAGGTCGAAGCGGTCGCGATCGACAGCGCGGATGGCCGAGACATCCTGCGGCACTCCACCGCCCACGTGATGGCCCAGGCGGTGCAGGACCTGTTCCCCGACGCGAAGCTCGGCATCGGTCCGCCGATCGAGAACGGCTTCTACTACGACTTCGATGTCGAGACCCCCTTCGTGCCGGAGGACCTCGAGAAGATCGAGACCCGGATGCGAAAGATCGTCAAGGAGAACCAGCGCTTCTCGCGCCGGGCGATCTCCGACGACGGCGCGCGCGAGGAACTGGCCGAAGAGCCCTACAAGCTGGAGCTCATCGGCCTGAAGGGCTCTGCGACCGATGCTGCAGAAGGGGCCAGCGCAGAGGTCGGCGCCGGCGAGCTGACCATCTACGACAACATCAACCGCAAGGGCGAGGTGGCCTGGAAGGACCTGTGCCGCGGCCCGCACCTGCCCACCAGCAAGCGGATCCCCGCGTTCAAGCTGATGCGCTCGGCCGCGGCGTACTGGCGCGGCAACGAGAAGAACAAGCAGCTCCAGCGCATCTACGGCACCGCCTGGGAGACCAAGGAGGCACTCGAGGAGCACCTCCATCTCCTCGAGGAGGCCGAGCGTCGCGACCACCGCAAGCTCGGCCGCGAGCTGGACCTGTTCAGCTTTCCCGACGAGATCGGCTCCGGCATGGTCGTCTTCCATCCCAGGGGCGGGGTGATCAAGCGTGAGATGGAGGACTACGTCCGCAGGCGGCACATCGAGGAGGGCTTCCAGTACGTCGGGACGCCGCACATCTCCAAGGAGGGGCTCTTCCACACCTCGGGTCACCTGCCGTACTACGCCGACGACATGTTCCCGCCGATGGAGATGGAAGGCGCGAACTACTACCTCAAGGCGATGAACTGCCCGATGCACAACCTGATCTACCGGTCACGCGGTCGGTCCTACCGCGAGCTGCCGCTGCGGCTCTTCGAGTTCGGTTCGGTCTACCGCTACGAGAAGTCCGGCGTGGTCCATGGTCTGATCAGGGTGCGCGGCATGACCCAGGACGACTCCCACTCCTACGTCACGCCCGAACAGGCGCCCGACGAGATCAAGCACCTGCTGGACTTCGTGCTCAGCCTGCTCCAGGACTTCGGCCTCGACGACTTCTACCTCGAGCTGTCCACCCGCGACGACGCGAGGCCCGAGAAGTTCACGGGCTCCGACGAGGAGTGGGCGGTGGCGACGCAGGTGCTCGCCGACGTCGCGACGGAGTCCGGTCTGGAGCTGGTACCCGACCCGGGCGGGGCGGCGTTCTACGGCCCGAAGATCTCGGTCCAGTGCCGCGACGCCATCGGCCGCACCTGGCAGATGTCGACGATCCAGTACGACTTCAACCAGCCGGCCGGCTTCGAGCTGCGCTACCAGGCGGCCGACGGCACCCGGCAGCAGCCGGTGATGATCCACTCGGCGAAGTTCGGCTCGATCGAGCGGTTCATGGGCGTGTTGACCGAGCACTATGCCGGCGCGTTCCCGCCCTGGCTCGCTCCGGTGCAGGTCCAGGGGATCCCGATCGCCGATCGGCACAACGACTACCTGGCCGACATCGCAACCCGCATGCTCAAGCAGGGCCTGAGGGTCGAGGTGGACGAGTCCGACGAGCGCATGCAGAAGAAGATCCGCAACGCTCAGCTGCAGAAGGTGCCGTTCATGATCATCGCGGGGGACAACGACGTCGAGGCCGGCGCCGTGAGCTTCCGTTACCGCGACGGCCGCCAGGACAATGGTGTGCCGATCGACGAGGCCATTGCCAGGGTCGTGGAGGCCGTGTCCTCGCGGGTACAGGTGTGAGCGAGGCGACCCACCAGGACGGTGTCGGCGAGCCGGACGCGCTCGACCGGCTCTGGACCCCGCACCGGATGGCCTACATCCGTGGGGAGAGCAAGCCGGCCGACGACACCGAGGGGGAGTGCCCGTTCTGCCGGATCCCGTCGCTCGGGGACGCTGACGGTCTCGTCGTACGACGCGGCGCACGGGCGTTCGCCGTACTCAACCTCTATCCCTACGCGCCAGGGCACTTGATGGTGTGTCCCTACCGGCACATCGCCGACTACACCGAGACGACGGCTGAGGAGGCCGAGGAGATCGCGGGGCTGACCAAGGGCGCGATGCGCACGCTGCGCGAGGTCTCGGCTGTGCAGGGCTTCAACATCGGTATGAACCAGGGTGTCGTCGCCGGCGCCGGTATCGCCGCTCACCTGCACCAGCACGTGGTGCCGCGCTGGTTGGGTGACCAGAACTTCATGCCGATCATCGCGCAGACCAAGACACTTCCCGAGCTGTTGCAGAGCACCCGCAGCCTGCTCAGCGCGGCCTGGAGGGACCAGCCGGACTGACGGATCAGCTGACCAGGTGGGGGTACTCCGCGGCCCGTCCCTGAAAGCTGAGGATCGCCGGGTTGACGACGCGGCCCTCGCGCACCTCGATGGCGCGGCTGATCGTCTCGTCGGCGTCCCAGTCGTCGGGTCCGGCCATCACGACCGGCAGGAACGGCATCAGGGCCTCGCTGTTCTCCCACGTCGCCGAGTTCCAGAGGTACGACGGGCTGTGGTCCACGGCGTAGTAGTCCACCTTGCCCGCGACCGTGAACATCGGCTCGTCGAACGTGGTCGGTCGTGCCCACTCGAAGCCCATTCCCTCGTCGCACGAGACGTCCACGATCAGGCGTCCCTGGACAAAGCCCTCGAGGTCGGCGAGCGAGAGGAACATCAGCGGGGCTGCGGTGTCCTGGAGCGTGCAGTTCACGATGATGTCGTTCTCGGCCAGGTAGCTGGCCAACGGCACCCGCCCACGCTCGGTGATGACGTGGCTGAGGTGCGGCGCCTCCGGGTCGTGGTCGAACTGCCTGATCCGGACCGAGTGGATCGGCGACCCGACCGCGGCCACGCCACGGTTGGTGAGCACCGCGACCTGGTGGACACCATGGGCGTTCAGGGCGGTCACGGCGCCGCGTGCGGTGGCGCCGAACCCGATGACGAC
>JBDSXU010000141.1:0-4661 GCA_039926005.1 Marmoricola sp. | reverse complement strand
ACCACTGCTGTGGTGCTGCGCCGGCCGATCGGGCGCGGGCGCGGTGGGACCAGCTGAGTCAGCTCCCGGCCGGCGCCGTTCCAGCCCTCCTCCCCGGGCTGGACCTGGGAGGAGCAAGCGGCCGGGCCCAATGGCCCGGTGGCCCCCTCCTCGACCTCCGAACCCCTCGTGCTCGGCATCGAGACCTCGTGCGACGAGACGGGTGTCGGGGTCGTGCGTGGACACACCCTGCTGGCTGATGCCGTGGCGTCCTCGGTGGAGGAGCACGCCCGCTTCGGCGGCGTCGTTCCCGAGGTCGCGTCGCGTGCTCACCTCGAGGCGATGGTGCCGATGATCGAGCGCGCGTGCGAGACCGCCCGCATTTCCTTGAAGGACGTCGACGCGATCGCCGTGACCGCCGGTCCGGGGCTGGCCGGGGCGCTGCTCGTCGGGGTCGCGGCTGCGAAGTCGCTGGCGTTGGGCCTCGAGAAACCGTTGTACGGCGTGAACCACCTTGCCGCCCACGTGGCCGTCGACCAGCTCGAGCACGGTCCGCTCCCGGAACCCTGCCTGGCACTGCTCGTCTCGGGCGGCCACTCCTCGCTGCTCCGGATCGGGGACGTCACGTCCTCGGTCGAGCCGATGGGGGTGACGATCGACGACGCGGCGGGGGAGGCATTTGACAAGGTCGCCCGGCTGCTCGGCCTCCCGTTCCCGGGTGGTCCGCACATCGACCGGGCAGCGTTGTCCGGCTCCTCCATCGCCATCGACTTCCCACGCGGGCTGACCTCCCGGCGCGACCTCGAGCGGCACCGCTTCGACTTCTCCTTCTCCGGCCTCAAGTCGGCGGTCGCGCGATGGGTCCAGGCGCGGGAGGCCTCGGGTGACCCGGTCCCGGTGGCCGACGTCGCGGCGTCCTTCCAGGAGGCGGTGTGCGACGTGCTCACCCGCAAGGCGATCGACGCCGCACGCTCGGAGGGGATCGAGGACATCCTGATCGGTGGTGGAGTGGCCGCGAACTCCCGGTTGCGCGTGCTCGCCGAGGAGCGGGCCGCGTCGTACGGCATCCGGGTCCGCGTCCCCCGACCCGGCCTGTGCACCGACAACGGCGCCATGGTCGCTGCCCTCGGCTCCGAGATGGTCGCTCGCGGACGCACCCCCTCCGCCCTCGACCTCCCAGCCGACTCCTCGATGCCGGTGGAGCTGGTGCTCGCGTAGTTCCGGATAGTTACATGCATCCGGACGGCTGAACCGGGCGTTGGGCCGTCCTACTGCATGTAACTATCCGGGTGGTGGATACGTTGTGGGCGATCAGATCCGCAGGAGTCGAGGAGAGCCACATGCAGCAGGTCAAGGCCGTCGTCGCTCACAGCTTGGGAGCACCCGTCGAGATTGTGACGATCAACATCCCCGACCCTGGTCCGGGCGAGGCCGTGGTGAAGATCCAGGCGTGCGGGGTGTGCCACACCGACCTGCACTACCGCGAGGGCGACATCAACGACGAGTTCCCGTTCCTGCTCGGGCACGAGGCCGCCGGCATCGTCGAGTCGGTCGGCGAAGGGGTCACCGAGGTGGCGCCCGGCGACTTCGTCGTACTCAACTGGCGCGCGGTGTGCGGTGACTGTCGCGCCTGCAACCGTGGCGAGCCCTGGTACTGCTTCGCCACCCACAACGCCAGCCAGAAGATGACTCTCGAGGACGGCACCGAGCTGTCCCCGGCGCTGGGCATCGGCGCCTTCGCCGAGAAGACGCTCGTGGCCGCCGGTCAGTGCACGAAGGTAGACCCCGAAGCCCGCCCCGCAGCAGTGGGCCTGCTCGGTTGCGGAGTGATGGCGGGTCTCGGCGCGGCGATCAACACCGGCAACGTCAGTCGAGGCAAGAGCGTGGCCGTCATCGGCTGCGGCGGAGTCGGCGTCGCCGCGATCGCCGGCTCGTTCCTCGCGGGCGCGAGCAAGATCATCGCCGTCGACCTCGACGACAAGAAGCTCGCGGCCGCCATCAAGATGGGTGCCACGCACACGGTGAACAGCAAGGAGAACGACGCGGTCGAGGCGATCCAGGCCCTCACCGACGGCAACGGCGCCGACGTCGTCATCGACGCGGTCGGCCGCCCGGAGACTTGGAAGCAGGCGTTCTACGCCCGCGACCTCGCCGGCACGGTCGTGCTCGTCGGCGTCCCGACGCCGGACATGAAGATCCCCGACATCCCGCTCATCGACGTCTTCGGCCGCGGTGGATCGCTGAAGTCCAGCTGGTACGGCGACTGCCTGCCCAGCCGCGACTTCCCGATGCTGGTGGACCTCTACCTCCAGGGACGGCTGGACCTCGACGCATTCGTCTCCGAGGAGATCGGGCTCGGCGACGTGGAGGCAGCCTTCGAGAAGATGCATCGGGGTGACGTGCTGCGCTCGGTGGTTCTCCTGTGAGTCGCCCGTTCGTGAGCCGCCGGTGGTGAGTCGCCGGTGGTGAGCCGGGTCGTGTTCACGGGGGTCGTGGCCTTGAGTCTTGTCGTGCTCTTCTCTCCAGGCCCGAACGTTCCCAGCGGCGTCCCGATCAGCGACAAGGTGATCCACTTCCTGCTCTTCGCCGCGCTGGCGGCGACCGGTCGGCTCGCCGGGATGACCACGCTCAGGCTGGCCGTCGGCCTGGTGGCGTACGCCGGTGTCTCCGAGATCCTCCAGACCGTGCTGCCCATCCACCGCGACGGCGACATCCGCGACGCGCTCGCGGACACGCTCGGCGTGCTGACCGGGCTCGCGGTCCTCGCGGCCGCCCGTCGAAGATCGCACTGAACGAGCGGGTCGGCTCCGCCGTAGAGTGACGTGGGTCACATCACCCCCGAACTCCCAGGAGACCCCCGATGCTGCGACGCCTCTCGACCTCGTGGGGCCTTGCTGCCTCCGTCCTCTGTCTCGGCGCCACGGCACTGGCCATTGCACCGGCACACGCCGCCACACCGTCGTACGTCGCACTCGGTGACTCCTACTCGAGCGGGGTCGGCACGCGCACCTACATCGATGACGGCACCACCTGCCAGCGCTCGGTCTACGCCTATCCGAGCCTGATCGCCGCAGCGCGCGCCTACAGCCTGAACTTCCGGGCGTGCTCGGGCGCCAAGATCGCCGACGTCACGAACACCCAGCTGAGCGCCTTGTCCGCGAGTACGTCCTACGTGACCATCTCGGTCGGTGGCAACGATGCGGGCTTCACCGGCGTACTCACCACCTGTGCGCAGCCGGGCTGGCTGAGCAACTGCAACGGCGCCATCGACAAGGCACAGGCCTACATCAACAACACCTTCCCGGCAGCGGTCCGCACGCTCTACACCTCGATCCGCGCCAAGGCGCCCAACGCGAAGGTCGTCGTCGCCGGCTACCCGCGCATCTTCAACGGGGAGGACTGCAACGCGTTCACCTGGTTCTCACCGGCCGAGGAGACCCGCCTCAACCAGACGGCCAACCTGCTCAACTCCAAGCTCAGCACCGCGGCGTCCACGGCAGGCTTCTCCTGGGCCAACCCGACGACCGCGTTCCTCGGGCATGCGGTGTGCGACTCGCCGGAATGGCTCAACGGCTTGTCCAACCCGATCAGCGACTCCTACCACCCGAACCGTGCCGGTCACGCGTCCGGTTACACCCCACTGGTCAGCCCGAAGCTCGTCGGCATCACGGTCACGGCTACCGCGGACACGCTCGCCAAGGCGCGGAGGTCCGGTTCCGCGCTGGCTGCGAGACAGCGCACCTATGCCGCGGCGGACTCCACGATCGAGCCGGAGACGTTCGTCGCCCCGAACCTGCACACTGCGCGCGCGTTGCGAGCCGCCCATCGGGCCGGTGTCGACGTGAACAACCGCCGCAGCGTGGATGCTGCCGACGCGAGCTACTCCCGCAGCCAGGCGAAGGCATGGGCAGCCCGGCGGTGAATCCTCCCGTCTAGCTAGTGTCGATGCATGAGCTCAGTACGCATCGACCACGCCGTCTCCAGCGGCACCTTCTCCCTGGACGGCGAGACCTTCGAGGTCGAGAACAACATCTGGGTGATCGGTGACGACGACGAGTGCATCGTCATCGACGCGCCGCACAACGTCGACGACATCCTCGCAGTGGTGGCCGGCCGCCAGGTCAAGGCGATCATCTGCACCCACGCCCACGACGACCACGTGCGTGTGGCGCCGCAGCTCCGTGAGCGGGTCACCGCGCCGATCCTGTTGCACCCGGCGGACAAGCCCGTCTGGGAGCTCACCCACACCGACCACCTCTGGGACGTCGACCTCGAGGACGGCCAGACCATCAAGGTGGGCGGGGCGGCCCTGAAGGTGCTGCACACCCCGGGCCATGCACCCGGGGCGATCTGCATCTACGTGCACGACCTCGGCGCCGTCTTCACCGGTGACACCCTCTTCCAAGGGGGACCGGGTGCCACCGGTCGCTCTTTCAGTGACGTGGACATGATCAAGGAGTCCATCCGCTCGAAGCTGTTCGCCCTGCCCGACGAGACCGTCGTACACACCGGGCATGGCGACGACACGACGATCGGCGCGGAGAAGCAGTCCCTGGGCGGCTGAGGGCTCATCGGTCCGCGTGACTGCGGTGGATCCTGCGTTGCCGGATGATCTCCCAGGTCCCGATGAGCGTTGCCGCGGCGACGAAGCCGAGTGCGGCGATGACCGCCGTCTCCAGGGC
>JBDSXU010000140.1:0-4581 GCA_039926005.1 Marmoricola sp. | reverse complement strand
ATGCCACCTCCAGATCGACGGTTCGTTCCTCTCATTCAGGCCTCATCGATTGTTTCTGGCAAGAGTGGTCCGGGCGAATGAATCGAATCGCCGGAGTTACCTCGATATTCCCCTGGGCTGGTCTAGTTCTTCGCCGGCCGCTGTCGATGCGATGCACCCCTGACCGGACCAGTCACCCTGAAACAATCCTGGACCCTCGACACCACGAGGATCATGGGTTCCAGGTGCCGCCTTTTGTCATTGCGCCGTGCTTGCCTGAGACAATGATGTCGGCGCTCGCGAGGCGCCAGCAGACGCTGCACGGTCGGTCGCGGCCCCGGGTGAAAGTGGGTGGACGAACAGTGCGTGTATACGGCTACCGCTGGGTCGTTCTCATCGCGTTCATGGCAGTGAACCTGACCATCCAGACGCTGTGGATCAGCTACGCACCCATCTCCAGCCTGGCCCAGAGCTACTACGGCGTCTCCGGGGTGGACATCGGAGTGCTCGCGATGTCGTTCATGGTGGCCTACCTGCCGTTCTCCTTCGTGGCCTCCCACCTGATCAGTCAGCGCGGGTTCCGGTTCGCCGCCGGCTTCGGGGCCCTGCTCGCCGGTGTCTCCGGGGTCCTGCGTGGTCTCGTGGGGCCGCACTATGCCCTCGCCCTCCTCGCCACGATCGGCGCCGCGATCGCCCAGCCGTTCCTGCTGAACGCCTGGACCACGTTGTCCTCCCATTGGTTCCCAAACTCGCAACGCGCGACGGCGGTCAGCCTGATCACGCTCGCCAACCTCGTCGGTGCCGGAATCGGGCTGGCGCTGACACCCGTCCTCGTGGACTCGCTGTCGATCTCGACGGTCCAGCTGGTGTACGGCACGTCTGCGCTCGTTGCCGGAGTCGTGTTCGTGATGGTGGCCCGTGACCGGCCGCCGACCTCCCCGGACGGATCGGCCGTCCCCCGGCCGACACCGCTGCTGGTCGGCGTACGCCACGCACTGACGGTCCGGCCCTTCGTGGCGTTCCTCGTGATCGCCTTCGTCACGATGGGTGTCTTCAACGGCCTGTCGACCTGGGTGGAGGAGATCGTGAAGCCGCGTGGGTTCAACTCGGTCGATGCCGGGAACCTGGGGGCACTCCTGCTGCTCGGTGGTGTGGTCGGGGCCGTCCTGATCGCGGCGTTGTCCGACAGGTCACGGCGCAGGGTTCCCTTCCTCACCCTCGCGCTCGTGTCCTCTGCCCCCGCCCTGCTGTGGCTGACGCTCGCCGGCACGCGGGCCGGCCTCTTCGGCGCCGCGTTCGTCCTCGGCTTCTTCATGACAAGTGCCCTGCCGGTGGGGATGCAGTACGCCGCCGAGCTCACCGCCCCCGCCCCGGAGGGCACCTCGAACGGCCTGATCCAGCTGGCGGGCCAGGCCTCCGTCGTGGTCGTCTACCTGATGTCGCTGACGCGGTCACCATCCGGGTCGTTCGTCCCCTCGCTCTGTGTGCTGTCCGGGCTGCTGCTGATCGGTGGTCTGGTCGCGTCGCAGCTGCCTGAGCCGGCGCGGCACCTCGAGCTCAAGGACCTGCTGGCCGACGCTGGCGCACCTCCCCCCGTTCCGAGATCCGGGCAGCCGTCATGACCGACACGATTCCCGGTCTCCTGGAATCGGCGCTCACCCGCGACCCGGGCGCGACCTGGCTGCGCACCGACGACGGCACGGCGACCTTCGGCAGCGCGTCTGCGCATGTCACCCGGTTGGTCGAGCGGCTGACCGAGTCCGGCGTACGCCGTGGCGACCTGGTCGTGGTGACCACGAGGACCACCCCGCCGTACGTGCTCTGCTGGCTGGCCCTCGCCACGATCGGTGCGGTCACGGTGTCCACGGATCCGGGCGGGACGGTCGACGAGCTGGCCGGGCTGCTGGGACAGGTGCGGCCGAACGCGGTTATCACCGATTCCGGCCTCAGGGAGCAGGTGGAGTCCGCCTCCGCGACCGCATCGAGCGACGCGCTCATGCTGGACATCGACGATCTCCTCGAGGACTGGCGAATCGAGCTGCCCCCGACGACGATCCCTGTCTCCGACGTCGGCCCCGACGACGTGGCCGCGCTCATCCCCACGTCAGGGACGACCGGTCGCTCCAAACTGGTGATGCAGACTCACCGCGCCTACGCCATGGCGGCCGAGGGCTTCCCGTGGTGGATGGAGCTCACCAGCGATGACCGGTTGATGACCTCGCTGCCGTTGTTCCACATCAACGCGCCGACGTACTCCGTTCTCGGATCGCTGGCCGTCGGGGCAGGTCTCGTGCTGGTCCCGCGCTTCTCGGCCCGGGGGTTCCTCGACTCAGCAAGGCGGCATGGAGCGACGGAGTTCAACGCCATCGGCGCGATGCTCGAGATCCTGATGCGCCAGCCACCCCGTATCAACGACGCCGATACCGACCTCCGGCTCGGCTACACCGGTCCCTCCCCCACTCGAGAGTGGCAGGAGGCGTTCGAGGCGCGGTTCGGCCTACGCATCGTTTGCGGCTACGCGATGTCCGAGTCGCCGTACGGCTTGATCTGGCGGCGCGGCACGCGGCCGTTCGGCACCCTCGGCGCGCCGCGTCAGCACCCCGTGCTCGGCACGGTGAACGAGGCTCGGGTCATCGGCGATGACGGGACCGATCTCGGGGTCGGGAACACCGGTGAGCTGTTGCTCCGCAACCCGACGATCACCCCTGGCTACTGGCAGATGCCCGAGCAGACCGCGGCAGCCGTCGTCGACGGCTGGATGCACACCGGCGACCTGGTCACGGCCGACGACGACGGCAACTACACGTTCGTCGGCCGCAAGAAGGAGGTCCTCCGCCGGCGCGGTCAGATCCTGTCGCCGCTCGAGGTCGAGGACGCGATCACCACCCACCCCGACGTGCTGGAGGCAGCCGTGGTCTCGGTCCCCTCCGAGCTGTCCGAGGACGAGGTGAAGGCCTTCCTCGTGCCGACCCCGGGCGCGACCCTTGACTTCGAGGCGATCCGCGCCTGGACCGCGGAACGGCTCTCGGCCTTCAAGGTCCCCCGCTTCTGGCAGGCCGTGGACGAACTCCCCCGGACTCCCACCTCGCGGGTGGCCAAGCACCAGCTGGCCACCGGCCGCTCGAGCGAGGAGTACGACGCCGAGCGGCCTGCTTGACTCAGATGCTGAAGAACAGGTTGAGGAACCGCTCCGCCAGGTCCCTGTCTCCTCGCACCGTCCCCGAGTTGAGCCGACCGAAAGCCCGCAGCACCAGGCTGGCCGCGTCGAACTCGATCAGCGCCGGGAGGCTGTCGATCTCGCCCTCCTCGTAGGTCAGGCCCTCGTCGCTCACCGAGACCCGGAAGTCACCGGCGTTGCGCCCGCTCACTCGGACGCCGACCGTGAGCGGCTCGGTCACCGCCTCGGTCCGGACGGTGCCCTGCCAGATGGCGAACATGAAGGGCACGAGCAGGTCCGCGGCATCACCGGAGAGGGCGTGGGCCCGGCCGCTCGTCTCGCGGATGTCCCACGAGTGGACGCCGTAGTCCATCAGCTGGCCGGCGGCGTAGAAGAACGCCGGGACCGGACCCATGTAGGCGTGCGTGACCATCAGGCCGGTCCAGTCGTCGGGACCGAGGGGCTCCAGGATCCCCTGCATCTTCTCGAAGTCGGAGCGCAGTCGCTCCACCATCTCCGCCTGCGGTATCCCGCGGAACGCGGTCGCCCCCTCGTTGGCCTTCCCGGACATCAGTGGCAGACCGTGCGGCTCCGGCACCTCACCCGCGCCACGCGCTGCGTCGAAGGCGCGGAAGTAGCCCTCGGTCGTGTCGACGATGTGGCCGACCACATCGCCGGTCGACCAGCCCGCGCAGGCCGTCGGCGACTCCCAGACCCCGGGTTGCTCGACCATGGCGAACATCGCCTCGGCCTCGTCCCGCACCACGCGGAGGATGGTGTCCTTGCCCTCGTAGGTCATTGCGTTCCACTCACTCATGCCAAAACACCTCTCCTGTGGTGACTCAGGGAGCTCGCGAGTGTTCGGTCACTCGTCGAGCTGTTGGCCTCCGAAGTACATCAGCGGGTCGCTCAACAGCTCGATCTGGATGCCGTCGGGGTCCTTGAAGTACATCGACTCCTCGATGCCGCGATCCGGTCCGGCGTACTCCACTCCTGCTGCGTCGAGCCGTTCGCGCACCTCTTCCCAGCGTTCTCGCGGCGACGAGATCGCGATGTGCTGCACGCTGCCGATCGACTCGACGCCGGGTTCTAGGCCCAGCCCTGGGAAGTCGAAGAAGCCCAGCAGTGTCTTGTTTCCGAGGTCGAAAAAGAAGTGCGAGGACCCGCCGTAGTCGCGGTTCTCCACCAGCTCGACGAGCGGGAAGCCCAGCAACCCTTGGTAGAACCGGATCGTCTGTTCGACGTCGGAGCAGATGAAGGCGGCGTGGTGAATGCCTCGACCGGGCGTGGACTCACGCTTGTCGGGTGGCAGGAGGTACTGCTCGCGCAGCTCGCCCCTCCGCTTCTCGATGTCGCCCCGTGCGCCCTCGTCGAGCATGGTCTGCGCCCCTCGCTCTCGTCACTGATGAGAGTTCAACCATAAGACTCTAGCCCTCCACGGGAGC
>JBDSXU010000139.1:0-3958 GCA_039926005.1 Marmoricola sp. | reverse complement strand
CCTGGGTCTGGCGGCACTGCTGCAGTTCAGTGTCGACAGGCCGGGCATCGGGCCTGTAGCAGGTGCGGTGCTGCTGCTCCTGGCGGTGATGTCGTCTGGGGTGGGGCTGATCGTGCTGGTCACAGCCGCTGTCTGGCTACTGCTGCGCCGAGGCCTGCCTGCCGCGCTCGTGGGCACGTTGCCCGCAGCGCTGGCCTTTGCGGTCTGGTACCTGGTCTACGGCCGCGACTACGAGCGCGCCATGCTCGGTGGCTGGGGCTATCTGGGCATACCGAGGGCGGTGTGGCAAGGGGCGACCACGGCGCTGGAGAATGCGTCTGGTGTGCCGGACTCCGGCGCGGTGCTGCTGGCGGTGCTGGTGGCCGCGCCGTTGTTGTTGCGAGACCTACCGCCAGGGGCCCGTGACTTGGCGTGGGCTGGTCAGGTCGGCGCCCTCACCCAGCTCGTGCTGAGCACGATCGGCGGCGGGCCGGAGGGCTACCCCCCGGTGACGGAGTCGCGTTACGCCTACATCGTGCTCGTTCTCCTGACGCCATCCCTGACAGTGGTCGCGCTCGGATTCCGACGCGTGGCGCCACGTCTCCCACGACGGGCGCTCCTGGTGCTCGGCTGTGTCCTCGCTGCGTCGTACCTGGTGAACGCGATGTTCCTGCAGCGTCAACAGGCCACTGTCTTCGTCGACGTCTCGTCGGTCCACAGGGATCGTGTGGTGGGCACGGTGGCCGCGACCAAGGCAGGCGAACGCGTGCTCACGCCACACCCCTCCGGGCTCAGTGCCCGGATGGACGTGAGGCTGATGACCTCACCGCGCATCACCGAGACGTTGCCGAAGGAGGCGGCGGACAAGCAGCAGAGGATAGACGCAGAGTCGGAGTTCTTCGTCGGAGTCAGCCCGGACACATTCGGCCTCTTCGCGCCGAGGATCGCGCTCAGTGACTCGTTCAGCCAACCATTGTTCCCGGGCGAGGGGTGCGCGACCTTCACGACGGTCACCGACCGTCCCAAGATCGCAGTCGACACGGGGGACGGAGTCGAGATCGCGGTGCAGGGCCCGTCGAAGCAGCTGACCACTCGTTTGGAACGTGGCACGGTGATCTCAGCATCACGAGTGTGGAAGGTGCCTTCGGGCATACCCATTCACATCGCGACGACCGCCCTCGATGCTCGTCTCGTCGCCAACTTCGACGGGGCCGGGAGTTACACCATCTGCAAGCACTGACCGACAGGGGCCGCGAGTTCATCATCTGCACGAACTAGGGTCGGCGGGTACTACGACCATTGCCCGATGGTGAACGAGCCTCGCGAAACCGCAAGGTGGTCTCATAGCCCAGAGGGGCTGTTCGAGAACCTCGGAGGAGCATCATGAAGCGCATCCAGTTGTACGCAGCGGGAATCGTCGTCGCACTCGTGCCGGCCGTGTTCGGACTTGCGGGGAACGCATCGTTCTCCCAGTCCGTGCCGGTGCGTTCGCCAGAGCGGTCGAAGACCGTTGAGCCGACGCCGACCGCGACACCCAGCAGCACACCCACGCACGACGCGAACGACGACCACGGCCGCCGAACCGGCGGCAACGGCGCCGACGACCCGGTCACCCACGATGCCAACGACGACCACGGCCGGCGCCACGGCGGACACGGCGCGGACGACGCGGTCAACCACGACGCGGGCGACGACCACGGGGGCGATCGCGGTCGGGAGGCCGAGGCCGGCGACGACAACGGCGGAAAGTCCGGCTCAGACAAGTCGGGCTCGGACGACTCGAAGTCCGGCAGCACGAACTCGGGCTCCGGCAAGTCGGGAAGGGGCTCAAGCGACGACGGCGGTCACCACGCTTCCACTGGCGACGACGGCGGTCACCACTCCGGCGGCGACGACGATGGCGGATCCGGTGGCCACGGATCCGACGGCTGAACATCGGTCCGGGCGGACGGACTCCCCGGTGAGCTTGTTCACCGGGGAGTCCGACACGTCCGGAGACGATCCCGCCGGGCCCGACGAGATCAGCTGGGTGACGATCGCCCGCCCCAGCCGAATGGAGGCCGGCGAGGCACCCCTTTCGATGCGTCGAGTCGTCGCCCAGCTGGTGCTCGGCATCGTCGTTGTGCTGGCCGTGGTCACCGTGGGCGGTTCCTTCGCTGCCCGGCGACTGGCCGAGCGCGAGGCTGTCACGGATGCGGCCGACACCGCCGACGTACTGGCCGAAGCGGTCGTGCAACCCGCGCTGACCGAAGCCCTTCTCGCGGGCAACGCCCGCGCCCGGGCCGCGTTCGGCAAGGTGGTGAACGCGCAGGTCCTGGGTGCGACGGTGGTGCACGTCAAGCTCTGGACTCCACAGGGCGAGGTCGTCTGGTCCGACGAACCGGAGCTGATCGGCCGCACGTTCACGCTCGACCAGGACCAGCTTGCTGCCCTCGCCAATCCCACGACGCGCGCGGAGATCTCCGAGCTCGACCGGGACGAGAACGCCCTTGACCGAACGTCCGGGGACAAGCTGGTGGAGGTCTACCGCCCGGTCTGGACGCCGTCCGGCGCCAAGATGCTGTTCGAGATCTATGCGCCCTACGACCAGGTGGGGCTCCGCACGAGCCAGCTCTGGCGCGGGTTCGCCGGGGTCACGTTGAGCAGCCTGTTGCTCTTCCTGGTTCTGCTCGCCCCGTTGATCTGGCACCTGCTCTCGCGGGTACGCCGTGACCAGGCACATCGAGAGCTCCTCCTGCAGAGGGCCGTGGACGCCTCGGCCGCCGAACGCCGGCTGATCGCGGCAACGCTCCACGACGGTCCGGTGCAGGACCTGGCGGCCACCTCTTTCGTCGTCGCTGGAGCCACGGTTCGGGCACGTGCCGAGGGGCATGCCTCCCTGGGCCAGGAGCTGGACAAGGTGTCGGCCTCCGTGCGGATGAGCATCCGCGCGCTCCGGTCCCTGCTGGTCGAGATCTACCCGGCGAGCCTGGCGCAGTCGGGTCTGGGTGCAGCACTGACCGACCTCGCTGAGTCAGTACGCGCCCCCGGCCTGGAGGTGCAGGCCGACATCGACATCGCCGATGACCTGGGCCTGGACCCGGCGCAGGAGCGACTCGTCTACCGGATCGCGCAGGAGACGTTGCGCAACGCTGCCAAGCACGCGGCACCGTGTACGGCGACCCTGGCCCTCCATCGCGACGACGAGGGGGTCGTGCTCGACGTGGTCGACGACGGACCGGGTTTCGATGTGGACGCACAGCTGGCCGACCCGGCAGCCGGTCACCTCGGCCTGCAGCTCCTCGCGGACCTGGCTGCCACCGGGGGAGGACTGCTCCAGGTCGCCGCAGCGCCCGGCCTGGGCACCCACTGGCGGCTCCAGCTGGCCGACCACCACCCACAAGATCAACAGCGTGAGGACGATCCGGATGACTGAGCCGATAGCGGTGCTGGTGGTCGACGACCACCAGATGGTGCGCGCCGGGATTGCGACGTTGCTCGGCGCCACCGCAGACATCGTCGTCGTCGGGCAGGCCGGCGACGGCAACGAGGCCGTCGAGGTCGCTTCCCGGACGATGCCTGCCGTTGTGCTGATGGATCTCTCGATGCCCGTCGTCGACGGGGTCGAGGCAACCCGGCGGATCCTGGAGAACACGCCGGACGTCAAGGTGGTCGTGCTGACGAGCTTCTCGGACCGCGAGAGAGTCAACGAAGCGCTGTCGGCCGGTGCGGTCGGCTACCTGCTCAAGGACTGTGACCCCGCGGACCTGCTCGCCGCCGTGCGCTCGGCAGCGGCGGGTCACGTCCCGCTGGACCCCCGCGTCGCCCGCGTGCTGCTGCCCACCGGTCAGGCCCGACCGGAGGACGGCATGAGTCCGCGTGAGTTGGAGGTGCTCCGGCTCGTCGCCCAGGGGCTGGCCAACAAGCAGATCGGCCGTCGACTCGGGATCAGCGAGCGCACCGTCAAGGCGCACCTCGGCCGGGTCTTCCGCGCCCTCGG
>JBDSXU010000138.1:0-3061 GCA_039926005.1 Marmoricola sp. | reverse complement strand
CCGCCCGCGAGGGCCAGGTCCGCTTCGCCGCTGCGCAGGCTGCTCATGGCGAGATGGACGGCGACCAGGGACGAGGAGCACGCGGTGTCCACGGACAGGCTCGGGCCCCGCAGGTCGAATGCGTAGGAGATCCGTCCCGACAGCACACTGCGCGCGGCACTGCCGACCGTCGAGTAGATGTCGAGGATGCCTTCGCGAGACTGCAGGTCCCAGTAGTTGCTGGCGACCTGACCGATGAAGACGCCGGACCGGCTGCCCGCCAGCATGTCGAGGGTCAGCCCCGCGTCCTCGCAGGCCGCGTACGACGTCTCAAGCAGCATCCGCTGCTGCGGGTCCATGCGGAGCGCCTCACGTGGGGATATTCCGAAGAAGGACGCGTCGAAGAGGTCGACACCGTCGATGAACCCACCCCAGCGGCTGGAGATCCTGCCTGGGACTGCCGGTTCGGGCGAGTAGACCTTGTCCACGTCGAAGCGCGACCTCGGGACCTCGCTGATCACGTCGCGCCCTTGCATCATCAGCTCCCACAGCTGCTGCGGCCCGGTTGCGCCGGGGAACCGACAACCGATCCCTACGACGGCGACTGCCGATGCGCCGTGCGACGACGCGAGCCTGGTCAGGGGACTTGTCATGGTCGTACTCCTTGGTAGACGCGACCTGTCTGAGGTATGGGCCCTGCGCAGAGCGAGGAGCGCCAGTGGTCGATGACAGCGGAACCGTTGACCTGCGTGACGGTCCGCACCGGACGGGAGGCAGCCAGGCAGCCGACGACACGGGGTGCCGGTTGCATGTCGTAGAGGAAGTAGGAGTCCTCGGGCTCAAGTAGAGGAGGCCCGGCCAGCACAGCCGGTGGCAGGTCGGGAGCGGTCATCTCGATGGGCCGGTCCTCCGCCAGACCCGTGCCGAGCATCTTGAGCACGGACTCCCTGCGCACCCAGCACGTCAGGAAGGCTCGCACCGCTTCACGCGACCCCAGCAGTCCGGACACGGCGACAGCCTCGGCGCAGGAAAGGACGCAGAGCAGGCTCGCGACGTCGAGGCCCTCGCGCATCTGCTCGATGTCGAGTCCTGAGCGGAACCGCGAGAGACCGATGAGGACGTGGTCACCCGAGTACGTGACGGAGGCCTCGAGGTCGGTGCACCGCAGCGCGAGACGAGGTCGGCCGTGCGGTCCGCCGCACCAGCTGCAGCTGCGCAGCACGGTCAGCTGGGCGGGTGGCCGTCTGGTAGCGGTCGCGAAGGCGAGCCGCAGCATGGCGGCGGACACCAGGAACGCCTGTCGGTCGTGGTCGCGTCGATACGTCGCCAGTCGCCGTCGTTCGGTGTCGTCGAGCAGCAGGCTCAGCGCAGGGCTGGCGTCCTGGACGCTCGCAGTCCACAGCTGCCAGTCGTTCGCAGCGAGCTGCGGAACGGCGTCTGCTCGATCGAGAGCAGCAGCCGGCGTAAGGCCCCACGACGGTGTCCCCATCAGCGGTGCTCCGGTGGCTGGAAGCTCATCATCATCGGTCCGCGAGGACGAAGGGTGACGGCCGTCCTCGGGGCGGGGGGCCTTCCGACGAGGCTCAGGTTCGCCACGCTTGCCAGCACCGTGAGGGCGACCTCCATCTCGAGCATCGCGAGCCGGCTCCCGACGCAGACCCGTGGTCCCGCGCCGAACGGGAGGAAGGTGAACCGCGACGGCGGGGGGGTCGCCGGGTCGAAGCGGCTGGGTTCGAACCTTTCCGGGTCCGTCCAGAGGCGGGGGTCGTGGTGCAGCAACCAGGGGCTGATGAAGACCGTCGCACCCGGTCGCACCTGCGTGCCGGCGACAATGTCGGCCTCGACCGCGGTTCGCGCGAACAGCCAGATCGGCGGGTAGAGCCGAAGTGACTCGTTGAGCACCTGGCGGGGTGCCGCGGCCGACGGTGACCCGGCGAGCAGGGACCAGGCCCAGGTCAGGGTGTCCGCAGTCGTCTCGTGGCCTGCTGTGAGCAACGACAACACCTCGTCGTAGACCTCTTGGTCGGTGAACCCCTCCCCGGACTCGGCGTCTCGCGCGTGGACGAGCGCGGACAAGAGCGTCACGCCGTCGTCGGGCTCCCACCTGCGCTGGGCGATCAACAGGCCCAGCTCGAGGGCGGCAGGTCGTTGGGGATTCGCCGAGACGCTGCCACGAACCATCATCGCCAGAGGATGCTGGTCGACGTGACTGGTCCGGACCGCTGTCCAGAGCCGGCCCGTCAGGTCACGGTTCTCGGCCGCATCCCCGAGGACGAGCTCACAGATCAACTGCCAGCTGAGTGACCGCATCTCCGCGAGGACATCGAGCGTGCCGCGAGCCGACGCGACGGCCGCCCACCGGTCGGCGGTCCGGTCGACCACGGACCTGATGACAGTCGTCATGGCGTCGATGCGCCCCGGACCGAAGGCCTGCTGCACAAGTCGTCGATGGCGGGACCATTCATCACCGTCGCTGACGAGGATGCCCACCTGGCCCTTCTTGACGAACCCCGGTTTGGCATAGCCGTCGTTGCTGCGACGGAGCACGTGGCGGACCGCGTCCGGGGAAGCCGCGAGAAGGCAGTTGGAAGAACGTGGCCCGAGACGGACGACCGGCTCGCCACCCGCGAGGCCCTGCAGCACGCGCAACGGTTGAGGCAGTCCCCGCAGGGCGGCGAGGGTGCGCATCGGTGGAGCCTCCACGGCCGTCTGAACGCTCATGCGGTGGCCTCCTCATCGACGAGAGACAGCAGCGGCGGCAGGTCGCACAGGATGTTGTGCAGCCGGCGGGTGACGGACGCGAGCGGGGCGGCCGACTCACGCAGGTAGAAGTGCCCCCCAGGGAAGAGGAGCACCTCGTGCTGTCCTACGGTCACGCCACCCCAGGCCACCAGACCCTGAGTGTCGACCGAGGGGTCCGAGGACCCGCCCATCACCGTGAGGGGGCAGTCCAGCGGCGGGTGGTCGGGGGCCTGGTATCCGCAAGCAGCCGCGAAGTCGGCGCGCAGGGCCGGCAGCACGAGCGACAGGAGCTCGGGCTGTGTTCGGAGCTCGTCGGGGCATCCGGCCAACCCGAACACGT
>JBDSXU010000137.1:0-2993 GCA_039926005.1 Marmoricola sp. | reverse complement strand
AGCCACCCAGCGGGATCGCCTTCAGGCCGTACTCCGTCTCGCCCCGCTGTGTCGACCACAGCGTGCGGCCGAAACCGACGAAGAACTGGGTCACCTTGACGTTGAAGAGCTTGCCGGGGAACAGGTGGCCCGCCTCGTGCAGGCCGATGGACGCGGCCACACCCACGGCGAAGAGCAGGACGCCCAGGATGTAGGCGAGCACGGTCATGGCAGTGGGTCCTTCAGCTGATCCAGGGTGTGGGCGCGTGCCCAGGCGTCTGCGGCCAGCACGTCTTCGACGCTAAGAGTTCCCTCAGAGGGTACGTCGCGGCTGTTGACCACCGTGGCGACCGTCTCGACGATGTCCACGAAGGCCAGCCGGCCGGCGCGGAAGGCCTCCACGCACACCTCGTTCGCCGCGTTGTAGACCGCGGGGGCAGTCCCACCGCGCTCTCCGGCCTCCCTTGCGAGGCGTACGGCGGGAAAGGCCTCGTCGTCGAGCGGGAAGAACTCCCAGGTCTGGGGGGCCGACCAGTCGACGGGTGGCGCGGTGTCGGGGACCCGGTCGGGCCATGCGAGGCCCAGGGCGATCGGGATGAGCATCGTCGGTGGGGACGCCTGCGCCAGCGTGGAGCCGTCGGTGAACTCGACCATCGAGTGCACGACGCTCGTGGGATGCACGACCACCTCGATGCGGTCGAACGGGATCTCGAAGAGCAGGTGCGCCTCGATCACCTCCAGCCCCTTGTTCACCAGGGTCGCGGAGTTGATCGTGACGACGGGCCCCATGTCCCAGGTGGGGTGGTCCAGCGCATCCTCGGGCGTGACGTTCGCCAGCTCCTCGCGGGTGCGGCCGCGGAACGGCCCTCCGCTGGCGGTGAGCACGAGTCGGCGTACCTCCTCCGCGCGGCCGCCTCGCAGACACTGCGCCAGCGCGCTGTGCTCGCTGTCGACCGGGACGATCTGGCCTGGCCTCGCCAGCGCGGTGACCACCGGGCCGCCGATGATCAGCGACTCCTTGTTGGCCAGGGCCAACGTGTTGCCCGCGTCGAGCGCAGCGACGGTGGGACGGAGGCCGACAGCGCCGGTGATGGCGTTGAGGACGATGTCGCAGGCCATCGCGGCAGCCTCTGTGGAGGCGTCCTCCCCCAGCCCGGAGTACGCCGGCGCGAACTCGGCGACCTGCTGCCCGAACAGCTCCTCCCGGGAGCCTCCCGCGGTCAGTCCGACGACCCGGAACCGGTCGGGGTTGGCCCGCACCACGTCGAGGGCCTGGGTACCGATCGACCCGGTCGACCCGAGGATGACGATGTCGCGGCGTTCAGTCACTGAGCCAGTGTCCCAGTCACCTATCCGAAACCCGCGATTACCTGTATCTGTGGACTCATGGACTGGAGCCTGGAAGTCGTCGTGCTGCCCGTGAGCGACCTGGATCGTGCGATCTCGTTCTACCGCGACCAGGTCGGCTTCGGCCTCGACCACGACACCCGCAACGAGCACATGCACGTCGCCCAGCTGACCCCGCGAGGGTCGGGCTGCTCGATCGTCGTCGGCGACCTCCCCGGCCAGGGCGACATGGCACCCGGATCGATGCGTGGGCTCCAGCTGGTGGTCTCCGATGCGGAGGTCGCACGAGCTGAGCTGGTCTCGCGTGGGGTCGAGGCGAGTGAGATCCAGGTCTTCGACGAGCGCGACGGCGGCACGTTCTTCGGCTTCGCCGACCCGGACGGCAACACCTGGGCGGTGCAGCAGCTCAAGGTCCGTGCCGAGACTCCCCTGATCCCGCACGACGCCCGCGGACGGTTCGGCGAAGGCGTCGAGCTCTGAGCCCCGGGTCGACCTTCAGACCTGCAGCAGGCGCCTGAGCTCGGCAGCCGAGTACGGCGGAGGCGTGCCAGCCAGCACCTCGATCTGCTCGCGCACGCTCCGCTCCGGGGAGTACGCCGAGCCGGGATCCAGCACCTGGGCTGCGGCCGGATCCGTGCGCCCCGCACGCATCATCACGTTCCACTCGAGATCGGGCTCCGACACGGCGCCGCCGCGCACGATCCGCACCCGCCCCGCAGAGGGAACCTCCGACCCCGAGGACACCAGGGCGACCGGCGCGTCGGGGTGGTCCTCCGGGGAGACGATCCCACCGATGCGGGCGACAGCGAGTGCCGCCACCACGGCGGCGAGGTCGGGCTCGAGGTCGATCACCACAGGAAGCCCGGGGCGCACTCCGAGGTGCCAGACGACGCCGCCGAGCGCCGCCACCTCCTCGAGCATGCGCGCATGCGTCATCCCGGGCAGGACCGGGTCATCGCCACGACCGCCGATCACGGCCGTGTCGAGCAGGGCGAAGCTGACGTTGGGGGTCATGCCCGCAGGCTAGGACCCAGCTCTCGCTCGGGCATGATCGGCCCATGATCGAGATCGAGTCGTTGGAGCAGTTCGACCGCGCAGCGGCCGAGGCGGCGCACAGTTCCGCCAGGACCCGGCACCCGATGAGGAACTGGCAGGTGCAGGGGCTCGACCTCACCGGGCGCGACGACGTGCTGCTACGGCTCGACCCCCGAGGGGCGCTGTTCCTTGGCTGCACCATCACCGAAGCGACCGCGGACCGGCTGCGCCAGCAAGGTGCGCTGCTCTTCCCGGCGGTGCCCGACGTGCCGTTCGACCCGTGGAGGGCCCACCTCTACACGCCTGCCGAGCTCTACGAGGGGATCGGGGCCGGCTACGAGAGCACGCCCGATGCACAGATCTATGCCTGGTCGAGGCGGGCAAGGCAGACCGGTCCCCTGAAGAACCTGCTCGCACGGGCACTGCACGACAACTCGGTGGACGACGCGCTCGAGGACTTCATCCACGGGCGACGGATCCTGGGGGTGATGGGCGGTCACGCTCTCCACCGCGACGACCCGGCGTACGCACAGGCCGCTCGTCTCGCCCACGACATCGCCGGCACCGGGCTCACTGTCGCCACCGGCGGTGGGCCCGGCGCGATGGAGGCCGCCAACCTCGGAGCCCGGCTG
>JBDSXU010000136.1:0-11514 GCA_039926005.1 Marmoricola sp. | reverse complement strand
CCATCCACCCCCTTCACCGCGGCTTCGGAGAGGTGCACGTAGAGGATCACCTGACGAGGCTTCCTCCCAGTCTTGGGACTGCTTGCTCGGGCGTGGTGGTCAGCTGCGGCGAGGTCGAGGGCGAGCTGGTCGCGGGCCATCTCACCCAGCGCTTGGGACCGGCGCACGTCCAGGCTCCAGGCGGATCCGCCGGCTCTGAGGGTCTCGGCTCCTCGGGTGAGCGCGTCGTCGAGGTCCAGGGCATCGGCGAGGTCGAGCTCGCCCTCGACCCGGACGGTGCCCTCGAAGGAGACGTGGTCGTGGTGGAGGTCGAAGTGGCGGCGCTCGGCGGCGTTCTCCGCGTTCTCCGCGGCCAGTTCGGGCATGAACCGGGCGATCGCTTCGGCGACCAGTCGTTCCAGGGCGGCGAACCCGATCCGGTGCGCGAACGGTGCGACCTGGGCGTCGACGAAGGTGGCGGCTTCCATCGACAGGGACATGGTGAGCTCCGCGATCCGCCGTGCCCGCCACACCTGCAGGTCACCACACCGGATCCGGGCCCAGGTCCTCGGCAGGCGGTACTTGACCTCCACCCCATGGGCGATCAACGCCCGACCGGAGTCGGTGGACCGCCCGATCGCCAACGCGAACTCCGCGATGCAGAACTCCGCCACCAACGGCGCACCCGGCCCCGCCAACGGGAGCCCGGTCTCATACCCACCGGTCAGCCAGGTCGCGGCCTCGTCGATCGACTCCGGTGGGTGCTGCTCGGCCCAGATCACCGCGGCGGTGAACTGGTTCGCCTGCGCCAGATCGGATTCGATCTGGCACGACCGGGCGTAGGCCAGCACGTCCAGGGGACTGTCGAGGTCCCGAATCGAGGTGAATGCCGTGCTGGTCATGGAACCAATTCAAGCACCGACCACCGACAGAACCCGGGGCCAGAAACCCTTCTGCACAAAGGAATTCTCGACCAATCTCGATGAGCCGATCAGAGCCGGTGTGCCCCAGCGGAGGCAGAAGCCGCGAACGACCTCTCGGCGTCGCCAGCTCAGCCGCTGGTGAGGGAGCCGACCGAGCCGAGGTCGAACTCTCGCCACCGCGGGCCGACCGGCGTCAGGGTGATCGTCCGCTGGTCCTCGTCGGTGCGCCTGAGGCTGAGCTCCAGGCGGTCGACCGAGAGCGACTCGGCGAGGCCTTCGCCCCACTCCACCACCGTCACTGCCTCGTCGATGTCGGTGTCGAGGTCGAGGTCGTCCAACTCGGCCGTCCCGCCGAGGCGGTAGGCGTCGACATGCACCAACGCCGGTCCGTCGGAGAGAGACGGGTGCACGCGCGCGATCACGAAGGTCGGCGAGGTGACCGGGCCGCGGACTCCGAGACCGGCGCCGATCCCCTGCGTCAACGTCGTCTTGCCGGCCCCGAGGTCACCGGTGAGGATCACCAGGTCCCCGGGGCCGAGGCGTTCGGCGAGGTGCTCGCCGAACGAGCGGGTGTCCTCGGCCGTCTCGAGGCCCTCTATGATCGGCAGCATCCGCAGCATCGTCAGGCGGTTCCCGTTGCGCTGGGCCTCGACGTACCCCAGGTTGCGCCAGAACTTGATCGTCGCCGGCAGCTCCACGCGCGCCTCGAGCTGGAGGCCGGTGAACCCCAGCTCCTGGGCGATCTCACGTGCTCGCGAAGCCATCTGGGCGGCGACGCCGAGACCCCGAACCGAGCCGAGTACGCCGACGCGGCGCAGCCCGAGCAACCGGCCCTTCGGCTCGAAGAGCAGTGCACCGACCGGAGAGCCGTCGTGCTCGACGAGCAGACCGCCGTGCGCCTCCAGTGCCTCCCGCACTGTCTCGATCGTCTCCTCGAGAGCCGTTGCCGGTGGATCGAGCACGGGACGGTCGGCGAAGGCCGTGTGCACCACGGCCAGCACGTCCTCGGCACGCGATCCATCGACGGTCGAGATGGTCGTGGTGTCGTCGTTCATCCGGCTGCCGCCGCCACGAGGTCATCGAGCGCTGCGTTCACCTGGTCGCGGGCCTCGAAGATCACCATGTGACCGGCGCCCTCGCACTCCACGAGCGTCGCGTCGGGCATTTCCTGCGCCATCTTGCGACTGTGCCCGACCGAGGTCAGCTTGTCCTTGGTGCCGCAGATGATCGTCGTCGGAACCTTGAGGAAGAGCGCGAGGTGCTCGAACTTGTCGAGCTGGGAGAAGCTCGGGAAGAACTCCGCCAACACCTCGAACGAGGTGCCGGCCAGCATCTCGTCGAGGAACTCAACCTCCGCAGCGGGGACGTCCTTGCTCCCGAAGGCGAACATGTCCGCGACGATGAACCCGATGTTGGAGCCGGAGCGCCTGGCCGAGTCAACCAGCTCGGGTGCCTTGGCGAGTGCGGCGATCACCCGTGGTGCCATCATCAGGCCGACGCGGTCGGGGAGCCACCTGCCCAGCGTGCGGTGCGGTTTCAGGCCGCCGGCCGTGGTGGAGACGAGCGCGACGCCCTTAACGCGACGCGCGAACAGCTCGTGGTGGCGCTCGGCGAAGGCGATGATCGACATGCCGCCCATGGAGTGCCCCACGAGGATGACGTCACCCTTCGGCGCCAGCGTCGAGACCACGTTCGCCAGGTCGTCGCCGAGCTGGTCGATGTTGGCGTGCTCGCGGTCGGACCGACCGGAGCGCCCGTGTGAGCGTTGGTCGTAGAACACCATCCGGCGCTTCCCGCGGAACGCCTCACGCTGGAAGTGCCAGCAGTCGAGGTTGAGCGCATAACCGTGCACGAAGACGAGGGTCACGTCCTCGCGGCGGCGACGCTTGCTGACGACGTACGGCGCCCTTTCGTCGATCTCGGCGTGCAGCACCACGTCGTCGTCACATGTGACCGCCACTGCGGCCGAACGCAGGGCGCCGAGGCGATCGGCCTCCGCCGAGCCAGAGCGCCGCGCGCGCACCACCCGACGCTCGACGACGACACTGGTGGCAAGCGCAGTGACGGCGGCCGCACCCAGGCCGGCGGCGTACGCGAGGGAGCGTCTCTTGCTCACGTCGCCTCGTCCCCGACCCAGAGCCGGGTCTGCCGGCCACCCATCCGGGTGACGATCTCGTAGTTGATCGTCTCGCACCAACGCGCCCAGTCGGTCGCGGTCGGCTCACCATGTGAACCGGTTCCGAACAGGACGACCTCGTCGACCGGGTCGGAGCCGGGTGCCGCTACGACGAACTGGTCCATGCAGATCCGCCCAAGCACGCGGCCCCGCACGCCGCCGACAAGCACCTCGGCACTCGAGGAGGCATGACGCGGGATGCCGTCGCCGTACCCCATCGGCACCAGCGCCACTCGCATCGGCTCGCTCGCCACGAACCTGTGGCCGTAAGAGACGCCGTCACCGGCCGCCAGCTCCTTGGTGAGTACGACGGAGCCGCGCACCGTCATCGCCGGGACCAGGCCCATGTCGTCGGCCGTCCGGACCTCGGGAGCCGGACTCAGCCCGTAGACCGCGATCCCCAACCGGACGAGGTCATACCTGGTCTCCGGCAGCAGGATCGAACCCGCCGAGTTGGCGAGGTGACGCACCTCGGGCTCCAACCCGGCCTCCTCGACCAGGGCCAATGCATCGTCGAACGCGGCCACCTGGGCCTTGTTGGCGGGGTGGTCCGGCTCGTCGGAGCAGGCGAGGTGTGACCACGCGCCGGTGACCTCGATGGTGCCCTCGAGCTCGGCCGTGCGCGCCGCCGACACCAGCGACGACCACTCCGAACGCGGCGCCCCGCCGCGTGAGAGGCCCGTGTCGAACTTCAGCTGCACCCGTGCCAGCCGCTCGGTCGCACGCGCCGCCCCGACGATCTCCTCGACCTGGGCGACCGAGTAGGCAGCCACGTCGACATCGGCGAGAAGGAGCGGCGCGAAATCGGCGCCCGGGGCTGCCAGCCAGCACAGCACGCGGCCCGCGTCGCCGGCCTCGCGCAGGGCGAGCGCCTCGGCGCCGGTGGCCACGCCGAGCCACTCCGCGCCAGCAGCCCGCGCAGCCCTGGCGACGGGAATCATCCCGTGGCCGTAGCCGTCGGCCTTGACCACGACCATGACCTGGCCAGCGTCGCTCGAGCCTGTCGAAACCTCGGTTGAGCCGGTCGAAACCAGGTCCCCCCACACGATCTCCCGCAGCCGCGTCACGTTGTGACGGATCGCGCCCAGGTCGACAACGACCTGGGCGTGCGGACTCGGCGGGCAAGACATGAGGGATCCATCTTCCCATTCAGCCGAGCAGGTTCCGCACCACCTCCGGCACGGCGTGCGCGACGGCACTCGCCGCCAGCGGGCCACCGCCACTCGCCTCGGCGGCCGCAGCGCCGTGCAGCCACGACCCCACGGACGCGGCATCCCAGGGGTCGAGGCCGGCAGCGAGCAGCGATCCGATCACTCCGGCGAGCACGTCCCCGGCGCCGGCGACGGCGAGCCACGGCACCCCGCTGGTGGTCACCCGGACACGCCCGTCCGGCCGGGCGACGAGGGTTCGGCGCCCCTTGAGGAGCACTACCGCGTCGTACTCGCCGGCCGCGCGCCGCGCGAAACCGAGCTGATCGGCCTCGACCTCCTCGCGCTCCACGCCGAGCATGCGGGCTAGCTCGCCGGCGTGCGGAGTGAGTACGACGCCTGGTGTGCCCTTCTCCACATGGACGAGGGCATCGGCGTCGACGACGGTAGGCACGCCGTCGGCCAGCGCGTCGGCGAGAGCCACCTCGGCGTCGGCGTCACCGCCGGACCCGACCACCCAGGCCTGGACCCGACCGTCGGAGACCACGACCTCCGGGTGCCTGGCCCGCACGGCGTCAGCCGCCGAGCCCAGGTAGCGGACCATCCCGACGAGGCCACTCCCTGCTCCAGAGGTGCACAGCACGGCCGCCCCGGGATATTTCTCAGAGCCCGCGCGCACTCCTACGACGCCGCGGGTGTACTTGTGCTCGAACGGGCCGGGCACCGGCAGCAGCGCCGCAACGTCGACCGGCTGCAGCGCCTCGACGGGCGTGGAGGGCAGGTCGAGCCCGATGTCGACGAGGTGTACGACGCCGCACGCCTTCGCGGCTGGGTCGACCAGGTGCGCGATCTTGTGGGTACCGAAGGCCACGGTCAGGTCGGCACGAACGTGCGCACCGTCGAGGCGCCCCGTGTCCACGTCCACCCCGGACGGCACGTCGACCGCCACGACCGGCACGCCCGGGAAGGCCGCCCAGGCTTTCTCGGCCTCCGGACGCAGACCCGGTCGTCCACCGATGCCGACGATGCCGTCGACGACGACATCGGGCTGATGCGCGGTGGCCAGCGACACCGTTCGACCGCCGCTGGCCCGAAGCGCTTCGAGACCATCCGCGCGGGGATTGTCCGAGAGCAGCACCGCCTCGACAGCGACGCCCCTGCGCGCCAGCATCGCCCCGGCCCACAACGCGTCGCCGCCGTTGTCGCCAGCCCCGACGAGCAGCAGCGCGCGCTCGGCGTACACCGAGCCCAGCAGGTCGGTGATCGCGACGGCCAGACCAGTCGCCGCCCGCTGCATGAGTGCCCCCTCGGGGAGCGTCGCCATCAGCGCGGCCTCGGCAGCCCGGACCTGCTCCACCGTGTGTGCTCTGCGCATCCGGAGACTCTAGTGCGACACCAGTGGCTGACGTCGCCCGGCGACAACCCAGGGCCAGGTGATCAGGGCCCAGCCGGCGACCAGGATCCCCATCGAGACCACGATATAGGCCGGCCACGGCCCGAATGCGTCGAGCAGCGAGGCGGACTCGGGCTTGTGCACGAGATAGCCGTAGTTGGCGTCGAACGCCTTGTCGAAGGCGTACACGACCACCGCCCACACTGCGGTGAGGCCAACTGCCAGCCGGTACTCCCGCCAGGTCGGGCCCAGCCCCAGGCCGAGCGTCAGGTAGAGCGCCGACCAGACCACGAGCAGGTGCTTGGCCCAGAACACGAAGTACTGCGGTTCCGGGAAGACGTGGCCGAGCGACGGCGTCACGACGCCTTGGACCGTCAGCGTCAGCCCCCAGTAGTACGTCAGCGCCGTCGGCAGGGGCGAGCGCGTCCACAGCGCCCATACCGCCGTCATCCAAGCGAGGTCGCAGAGCTCGAGCGGCACCGCCGAGCCCGGCCTGAAGACGCCCGGGGAGAGCACATAGAGCTGGTTCGGCACCGCCGCGCACACCACCCCGATGGCGAGCAGACGGCGGGTGAGGCGTGAGGAGGACGTCGAACGGTGTCTTTGACCGAGGAGCACCAGCACCACGGCCCCGGCAACGAACAGGACCAACAGCGCGACGTGCTGGCCGCTGAACGACTCGAAGCGCGTGGCCGCGATCGGCATGTCAGGACTCGATGACCACGAACGCGAGGGCGAAGCCGCCGTCGTGGGACAGGGACAGATGGACCCGATGGTCGCCTACCCGGGCTGCGAGGGTGTCGGTCAGCTCGAACGCCGGCTTCCCGTCCTCGTCGGTCACCACCTCGGCGTCCTGCCAGGACAGCCCCGACGGTGCACCGAGCGCCTTGACCAGTGCCTCCTTGGCCGCGAACCGGGCCGCCAGGGACTGGGTGGGCAGGTCGGCCTCGGCCGGGGTGAACAACCTCGAGCGCAGCGTCGGCGTGCGCTCGAGTGACTCCTCGAGTCGCGCGACCTCGACGAGATCGGTCCCGATGCCGAGGATCACTCGACGGTGACCGACTTGGCCAGGTTGCGTGGCTGGTCGACGTCATGGCCCATCACGGTGGCCAGCTCACAGGCAAAGAGCTGCAGCGGGACGGTGGCCACGATCGGCTGCAGCAGGGTGGGTACGACGGGCAGGGTGATCATCGTGTCGGCGTACGGCGCGACCTCCTCGTCTCCCTCCTCGGCCAGCACCAGCGTGCGTGCCCCCCGGGCCCGGATCTCCTGGATGGCGCTGATCATCTTGTCGTGCAGCTGGTCCCGGCCACGGGGAGGGACGACGCAGAAGACCGGTAGGCCCTCCTCGATGAGGGCGATCGGGCCGTGCTTCAGCTCCCCGGCCGCGAAGCCCTCGGCGTGGATGTAGGCGAGCTCCTTGAGCTTCAGCGCGCCTTCGAGCGCCACCGGGAAACCGGCGTGGCGGCCGAGGAAGAGCACGGACCGGGTCCCCTGGAGGTCGCGAGCGAGCTCGTAGACGGACTCGGCGTCGTCGAGGATCTTCTGCACGTGGGCCGGCATCTTCTCCAGCTCGCCGATCACCTCAGTAATCTCGTCGCCGTACTTGGTGCCACGCACCTGCGCGAGGTAGAGCCCGAGCAGGTAGCAGGCGACCAGCTGGGTGAGGAAGCCCTTGGTCGAGGCGACCCCGATCTCCGGCCCGGCGTGCGTGTAGATCACGGCATCGGACTCGCGCGGGATCGTCGAACCGTTGGTGTTGCAGATCGCGATCACCTTGGCCCGCTGCCGACGCGCGTAGCGGATCGCCATCAGCGTGTCCGCGGTCTCCCCGGACTGGCTGATCGCCACGACGAGCGTGTTGCGCGTCAGGATCGGGTCGCGGTAGCGGAACTCGTGTGCAAGCTCGACCTCGCACGGGATCCGCGTCCAGTGCTCGATGGCGTACTTCGCCACCAGGCCGGCGTAGTTGGCCGTGCCGCAGCCGATGACCACGATCTTGTCGACGTCACGGAGCTCGTCCTCGGAGATGCGCACCTCGTCGAGCTGCAGCAGCCCGTTGCCGTCGTGCCTGCCCAGGAGCGCGTCGCCCACCGCGCGCGGCTGCTCGAAGATCTCCTTGCGCATGAACCAGTCGAAGCCGTCCTTCTCGGCGGCCGAGAGGTCCCAGTCCACGTGGTACCGCTTGCCCTCCGCGGGAGCGCCGTCGAAGTCGGTGACCTGTACGTCGTCCCGGGTGATGGTCACGACCTGGTCCTGACCGAGCTCCAGCGCCTCCCGGGTGTGCTCGATGAACGCCGCGACGTCGGAGCCCAGGAAGTTCTCCCCCTCGCCGAGGCCGACCACCAGCGGTGAGTTGCGGCGGGCCGCCACGACCCGGTCAGGGTCCTGCGCGTCCACCGCCACCAGGGTGAACGCGCCCCTTAGCCGGCGGCAGGCCAACTGCATCGCCGCGGTCAGGTCACCGGTCTCCTCCAGGGCCACCTCGAGCACGTGCGCCGCGACCTCGGTGTCGGTCTCCGAGCGCAGGTCGTGGCCGTTGCGCTCGAGCTCGGTGCGCAGCCGGGCGAAGTTCTCGATGATCCCGTTGTGTACGACGGCGAGGCGGCCGTGCTGGCCGAGATGGGGGTGCGCGTTGACGTCGTTGGGAGCACCGTGGGTCGCCCACCGGGTGTGCCCGATGCCGGTCGTCGAGGACGGGAGCGGGCTCTCCTCGATCGACTTCTCGAGGTTGGCGAGCTTGCCGGCACGCTTGTCAGTGACAAGGCTGCCCTCACAGACGAGCGCGATGCCGGCAGAGTCGTAACCGCGGTACTCCAGGCGGCGCAAACCCTCGATGACGACGCCACAAGCCTGCTTGTCCCCGACGTACCCCACGATTCCGCACATGGGGGCAGTCTAGGTGTGCTCGCCGGGACTGCCCGGAGGCCCGGGTCTAGGGTGACGCGCATGTCCAACGGCGCGAACCCGAGCGAGAGCTCGCCTTACGTCGAGCTCGACCGCGACGCTTGGGCAGCGCTCGGCCGCGCAACCGAGCAGCCACTCTCCCCCGACGAGATCGACCGGGTCCGCGGCCTGGGGGACGAGCTTGACCTCGAGGAGGTGCAGCAGGTCTACCTGCCGCTCTCGCGGTTGTTGAGCCTGCGGGTGAAGGCCGCGACCACTTTGCACCGCAGCCAGGAGGAGTTCCTCCACCAGCCCCAGCCTCCGCGCACGCCGTTCGTGATCGGGTTGGCCGGGTCCGTGGCCGTCGGCAAGTCGACGACCGCCCGCGTGTTGCAGCAGATGCTCGCGCACTGGCCCGAACACCCGCGTGTCTCCCTGGTCACCACTGACGGCTTCTTGCTGCCCAACGCGGAGCTGCAACGCCATGGCCTGCTGCACCGCAAGGGATTCCCGGAGTCCTACGACCGCAAGGCGCTGCTGAAGTTCGTCATCGACATCAAGTCCGGCAAGGACGAGGTCGAGGCGCCGACGTACTCCCACCTGGTCTACGACGTCGTCCACGACGAGAAAGTGGTGGTGTCGAGGCCGGACATCGTGGTGATCGAGGGCCTCAACGTCCTGCAGTCGCCCGGCATTCGGGCCGACGGCCGTGTCGGCCTCGCGGTCAGCGACTTCTTCGACTTCTCGGTCTACGTGGACGCGGCGACGGTCGACATCCGCCGCTGGTACACCGACCGGTTCGTCCGCCTGCGCGAGACCGCGTTCCGCGACCCGGCGTCGTACTTCTCCCGCTACGCGTCTCTCTCCCACGACGAGGCGATAGCCGAGGCCAGCCGGATCTGGGACGACATCAACGGCCCCAACCTGAAGCAGAACGTCCAGCCGACCCGCTCCCGCGCGACCCTGGTCCTCCGCAAGGACCACGACCACTCGGTGCGTTGGGTGCGGCTACGGAAGCTGTGAGGGGTGCGGGTTTCCCGGTTGGCCGGTGAATCCGGTCGTGCTCCCCCGAAGCATCACCCCGCTAGGTCAGGGATGGGCCATGATGACGAGGTGCTGCACCTGCGCCTGCGCGTTCCCGGGGACCTGACCGATCAGGTGGTCGCTCTCCTCGTGGTGGACGAGACAGTGACCAACCTCGCGGTGGTGCCGGGCGGTTTCCGCAAACCGCCGGGGTGTCTCGTGCTGGCCGACGTCGCCCGGGAGAGCGCCACCGGCGTCGTCCAGCAGCTCCGCGAGCTCGACCTCCAGCACCGGGGATCGATAAGCATCGACGAGATCGACACCATCCTCAGCGACGAGGCAGCCCGGGCCGAGCGGGTCGCCCCGGGTGCACCGGACGACGGCGTGGTGTGGGTGTCGGTGGAACAGAAGCTGCGCGACGACTCCCGCCTGTCATGGGCCTTCATCGCCTTCATGACCCTGGCGGCGCTGCTTGCCGGTGCCGGCAGGATCACCGACCAGCCGATCCTGATCGTGGGTGCCATGGTGGTCGGCCCGGAGTTCTCCCCGATCGCCGCGATCTGCTTCGCGTTCGCGCATCCGCGCTTCGGCATGCTCGCCCGGGCGTTGAGCTCGCTCCTCACGGGGTTCGTCGCCGCGACGGGCATTGCCACCGCCTTCTGGGCGGTCGGCTACCACCTGGGCGCGTTCACCCAGCGGCAGGCGTCGACCGGAAGGCTCACCGACTTCATCGTCAGCCCCGACGGATGGTCCTTCGTGGTCGCATGCCTCGCCGGTGTCGCCGGAACCCTCTCCCTCACCACCGCGAAGTCGGGCCCGCTGGTCGGTGTGTTCATCTCGGTCACGACCATCCCTGCGGTCGGAACCATGGCCGTCGGGCTGGCGTGCGGCGTGTGGGGTGAGGCCGGCTCGGCGCTGACCCAGCTGGGGATCAACCTGTTCGGCATGATCCTCGCCGGCACCACCGCGCTCGCGATCCAGCGGCAGGTGTGGCGACGCGTAGCCACCCGCAACCACCAGCGCGCGCTGGTCACATGACCGACGCCATCCCACCCACCCTTGGGACCTCAACGTCGCCGGACCGGGCTCGCGCCTACGCCGGCTGCTTCGAGAAACTCATCAGCGACGGCGCTGACATCGACGGCGAGGCGTTCCACCAGCACGTGACCGAGGCTGGTCTGATCGTCGAGCAGGAGTTCGGCCACCTGTTGCCACCGGCACACGACTACGTCGTAGTCGTACTCCGGTAGCGCCGTTCCGGGCGCCCCGCGCCGCCGTACTGCAGCCGTACCTGCGCCTCTCCGGTGGTCACGAAGTGCTCGAGGTAGCGGCGCGCGCTAACCCGCGAGAGCCCAAGCTGCTCGCCCGCCTCGGCGGCCGAGAGCTCGGCTCCCCCGCCCAGGGCGTCGAGGACCAGCAGCCCTGTCTCGGAGCTGAGCCCCTTGGGCAGGGACGTCGGCGGTCGGGGTGCCTGGCCGGTACTGCCGAAGAGCCGGTCGATGGTGTCCTGGTCGGTCGATCCAGGCGTCAGCTCCTGCAGGGCCGCTGCAACCTGGGACAATCGGGCGGCGAGGTCGTCGTAGTCGAAGGGCTTGACGAGATACTGCATCGCACCGCCGCGCAGCGCCTTGCGGACCGTGTCTGCGTCGCGCTCGGCGGTCACCATCACCACTCCGGCCTCGCGGCCCTCGACCCGGAGCCGGGCCAGCACCTCCAACCCACTGATGTCGGGCAGGTGCACGTCGAGCAGGACCAGGTCGGGCTGCAGCTCCTCGACCAGCGCCAGCGCCTCGGCCCCGGTATGAGCACTGCCGACCACCTCGAAGCCGGCGGTCTGAGCGACGAACCGTTCGTGGATGCTGGCCACCATGAAGTCGTCGTCGACGACGAGCACGCTGATCACGCGGACCTGCCCGACGAGTGGGGCAGCCGCACAGAGAACACCGCACCCTTCCCCTGGTGGACCTCGATGCTCCCACCTCGTTG
>JBDSXU010000135.1:0-4276 GCA_039926005.1 Marmoricola sp. | reverse complement strand
CGTGCTCTGCGTGTCCCGCTCGGACGGTCACGTCGTGGTCCGCATCTCCGACGACGGTCGGGGCGGCGCGCAGCTCAGCGCGCAGTCAGGACTCGCCGACCGGGTGGCCGCCCTGGGTGGGTCGCTGCGGGTCGCGAGTCCGTGGGGACGCGGTACGACCGTGGAGGCGGCGCTGCCATGCGCATCGTGATCGGTGAGGACTCGGCGCTGTTCCGCGAGGGGTTGGCGCGGCTCCTGGTGGATGCCGGCCACACGGTGGAGCGCAAGGTGGCCGATGCGCCGAGTCTCGTGGCCGCGGTCGAGGAGGTGCGCCCGGACCTCGCCATCGTCGACGTGCGGATGCCGCCCGATCTCACCGACGACGGTGCCCGGGCTGCCCGGGAGCTGCGGGAACGGATGCCGGAGCTCGGGATCGTGCTGCTCTCCCAGCACGTCGAGACCCGGCACTCGGTGGACCTCGTGGCCGGTGGTCACTTCGGGTATCTGCTCAAGGACCGGGTCTTCGACGTCGACGACTTCCTCGAGGCCCTTCGCCGGGTTGCCGCGGGAGGCTCCGCGCTCGACCCGGAGGTCGTCAGCACCCTCCTCGGACCACAGCGTCGGCACGACCCGCTGGCACGGCTGACCGCGCGGGAGCGCGAGGTGCTCGCGCTGATGGCCGAGGGTCGGACGAACGCGGGCATCGCCCACCGGCTGTGGCTCACCGACCGGACGATCGAGACCCACGTCGGCAGCATCATGGCCAAGCTGGGGCTGCGGGAGTCGGGCGAGGAGCACCGGCGGGTGCTGGCGGTGCTCACCTGGCTCGGTGTGCGGCAGAGCGACGACTCGGTCTCGTGACAGGACCGCAAGCACCACTAGTGTTCGGGCATGGGAGCAGAAGTCGACCTGCAGGAGTTCACCAGGGCTGACCGGACCAGGCACCGCGAGAAGGTGCGCAGGTGCCTCGACGTCTTCGCCCGGATGCTGCGCGAGTCGAGGTTCGACGTCGAGGACCCGATGACCGGCATGGAGATCGAGTTCAACCTCGTCGACGACGACGGCAGGCCGTCGCTGAAGAGCGCCGAGGCACTCGAGGCGATCGCCAACCCCCACTTCCAGACCGAGCTCGCGCAGTTCAACCTCGAGATCAACGTGCTGCCGCGTCGGCTCGGGTCGCGGGGAGTCTCCGGTTTCGAAGAGGACCTGCGAAACAGCCTGAACCAGGCGGAGAGCAAGTCCAACGAGGTGCACGCGCACATGGTGATGATCGGGATCCTCCCGACCCTCGAGGACGGGCACCTCAGCCCTTCGAAGATCAGCCCCAACCCGCGCTACAAGCTGCTGAGCGACCAGATCCTCGCCGCCCGCGGCGAAGATCTCGTGATCGACATCCAGGGCGTCGAGCGGCTGCGTACGACCTCGGAGTCGATCATGCCGGAGGCTGCATGCACGAGCACCCAGCTGCACACGCAGGTGAGCCCGGAGAACTTCGCGGCGTACTGGAACGCCTCGCAGGCGATCGCCGGCGTCCAGCTCGCCGTGGGCGCCAACTCGCCCTACCTCCTGGGTCACCAGCTGTGGCAGGAGACTCGCATCCCGCTGTTCGAGCAGGCCACCGATACCCGCAGCGAGGAGCTCAAGGAGCAGGGAGTCCGCCCGCGGGTGTGGTTCGGCGAGCGGTGGATCACCTCGGTCTTCGACCTGTTCGAGGAGAACGTGCGCTACTTCCCGGCGCTGCTGCCGATCACCGACGACGAGGACCCGCTGCAGGTGCTGGAGAGCGGCGGGACCCCGACGCTGGCCGAGCTCAAGCTGCACAACGGCACGATCTACCGCTGGAACCGGCCGGTCTACGACGTGGTCAGCGGAGTCCCGCACCTGCGGGTGGAGAACCGCGTGCTGGCTGCCGGACCCACGGTGATCGACACGATGGCCAACGCCGCCTTCTACTTCGGCCTGACGCGGTGCCTCGCGGAGGACGACCGCCCGTTGTGGTCGCGGATGTCGTTCTCGGCCGCCGAGGAGAGCTTCCACGTGGCTGCCCAGCACGGCATCGATGCCCGGGTCTACTGGCCCGGGGTCGGTGAGGTCGACGCCACCGAGCTGGTGCTGCGGCGCCTGCTGCCGATGGCGTATGACGGACTGAACCGCTGGGGAGTGGAGCCCGACGAGGCCAGCAGACTGCTCTCGATCATCGAGCAGCGCTGCGTGCTGCACCGCAACGGCGCCTCCTGGTACGTCGCGAAGGCGACCGCCCACGAGGAGGCGGGGGCTGATCGTGCGGAGGCGCTGCGGCTGACCCTGCAGGACTATCGCCAGCTGATGCACGCCAACGAACCGGTGCACACCTGGCCGCTCTGAGTCACCCGTTGCCTCCGAGCGGAGGCCGGTTGCGCACGCGGTACCAGTGCCGATGCTCACCGGTGACGAGGTCGACCCAGCCGGTTCTGTTGAGCACGAAGAAGGCCAGCAGCGGCAACCCATGGCGCGCGAACGCGGTCCGGGCCGCGGCGAACCACTCGGCGTCCGCGTCGCCGAGGTGCAGCTCGCCGCCCCTGGTCACCCAGGCGCAGGCGTCGTCGGTGACCAGCAACCCGTCGATGACCCGCTCCACCAGGTCGGCGCGCAGGGAACTCTCTGTGGTGATGTCGTGCGCCAGGTGCGACCGCTGGCCACCCGGATGCCCGACGTGGCAGGTGATCGGCAGCGAGCGCCGGGTCCCGGCCGATGTCACGAAGGCTCGCAGCTCCACCTGGATCGCGGCCTCGAGCCTGGGGTTCATGGCGCACACCCTGCCCGCTTCATCTGACAGGCACGGTCCGCCGTCCACAGGGCCGGTCCTCGCGGACTTGCGGCCGGATCGTCACCTTGCTCGCGGTCTTGGCATGATGGCGTGATGGCCATCCACATCACCGGTGACGAGCGCGCCGACCAGGTGCTCACCGACTCACCGTTCGCCCTGCTCTGCGGCATGCTCCTCGACCAGCAGTTCCCGATGGAGCGAGCGTTCGCCGGGCCGGCGAAGGTGCTGGAGCGGTTCGGGAGCCTCGAACCCGCCGAGATCGCCGCCGCGGAGCCCGAGCAGTTCGCCTCGCTGTGCTCCGAACCACCTGCGGTGCACCGGTTTCCCGGGTCGATGGCCGAGCGGATCCAGGCCGTTGCGCAGATCGTGGTGGCCGACTACGACGACCACGCCGAGCGCATCTGGAGCGAGGCGGCCGACGGGAAGGAGCTCTTCGAACGGATGACGTCCCTGCCCGGTTTCGGCAAGCAGAAGGCCCAGATCTTCGTGGCGCTGCTGGCCAAGCAGCTCGGCGTACGCCCCGATGGGTGGGAGTCGGTCGTGGGCGACTACAGCCAGGAGGGGTATCGCTCGGTCGCCGATGTGGTCGACGCTGCGTCGCTCGAGAAGGTGCGGGCGTACAAGAAGGAGCAGAAGGCCGCAGCGCGCGGGTGAACCGGCGCAGAGCCGTCTTGGTCTTCGTGACACAATGAGAGCGCGGCTGTTGACAGGTACGGGTCTTGTCGCGCCCCCGGTGCATCCTGAAAAGTTCCTGAACGACAATCGAGAGGTAGTTCGTGTCCTCGAGTTCGTCTAGCACGACCGCCAAGACTGCGGCCGCCAAGAAGACCGCTTCCGCTCCTCCGGCCGAGCAGGCCGCCGCCAAGAGGGCTCCCGCCAAGAGGGCGGCGAAGGCGACCGCCACCAAGACTGCCGAGCAGATCCAGGCTGAGCTGGTCGCAGTCGGCCCCGACGGCAAGAAGGCTCTCGCCGACGTCCCTGACGCGCAGTTCGAGAAGGACGTCAAGGCCGATCCCACGATCAAGGAGGACGAGAAGGACGCAACCTTCATCGTCTCCGCGGCCGACGAGACCGACGAGCCCGAGCAACAGGTCATGGTCGCGGGGGCGACCGCCGACCCGGTGAAGGACTACCTCAAGCAGATCGGCAAGGTCCCGCTGCTCAACGCCGAGATGGAGGTCGAGCTCGCCAAGCGGATCGAGGCCGGTCTCTTCTCGGAGGAGAAGCTCAACAAGGGCGGCAAGGTCAGCCCGAAGAGCCTCGACGAGCTGACCTGGATCTCCGAGGACGGCCGCCGCGCGAAGAATCACCTTCTCGAGGCCAACCTCCGACTCGTCGTCTCGCTGGCCAAGCGTTACACCGGGCGCGGCATGCTCTTCCTCGACCTGATCCAGGAGGGCAACCTCGGCCTGATCCGTGCGGTCGAGAAGTTCGACTACACCAAGGGCTACAAGTTCTCGACCTACGCGACGTGGTGGATCCGCCAGGCGA
>JBDSXU010000134.1:0-1595 GCA_039926005.1 Marmoricola sp. | reverse complement strand
AGGTGATGCCGGCGATCTACGACCTCGCCAACCGCGGTCTGCTGCCCCCGGGCTTCAGCCTGGTCGGCTACGCCCGCCGCGACTGGGCCGACCAGGACTTCGCGCAGATCGTGCACGACTCGGTCCGCGCGCACGCCCGCACCGAGTTCCGCGAGGAGGTCTGGCGTCAGCTCTCTGAGGGACTGCGCTTCGTCCCGGGGGACTTCTCCGACGACGCGGCCTTCGAGAAGCTGCGACGCACGATCGAGGAGCTCGACGAGGTGCGCGGCACCGGGGGCAACCACGCGTTCTACCTGTCCATCCCGCCCAAGTACTTCGGTGACGTCGTCGGCCAGCTCCAGGAGCACGGCCTGACCAAGGCGATCGACGGTTCCTGGCGGCGCGTCGTCGTGGAGAAGCCGTTCGGCCACGACCTCGAGTCGGCGCGCGAGCTCAATGCGGTCATCGACGAGGTGTTCCCGCCCGAGTCCGTCTTCCGGATCGACCACTACCTGGGCAAGGAGACGGTGCAGAACATCCTCGCGATGCGCTTCGCCAACAACCTCTTCGAGCCGATCTGGAACGCAAACTACGTCGACCATGTGCAGATCACCATGGCCGAGGACATCGGCATCGGCGGTCGCGCGGGCTACTACGACGGCATCGGCGCCGCACGCGACGTGATCCAGAACCACCTGATCCAGCTGATGGCCCTGGTGGCGATGGAGGAACCGGTCTCGTTCGACGCGGCGAGCCTGCGGATCGAGAAGCAGAAGATCCTGTCCTCCGTCGTACTCCCCCGGCGGCTGGACCTGAGCACCGCCCGAGGTCAGTACGCCGCAGGCTGGGCCGGCGGCGAGAAGGTCGGCGGCTATCTCGACGAGGAGGACATCGCGAAGACCTCCACCACCGAGACCTTCGCCGCCATCCGGCTCGACGTGGAGACGCGTCGGTGGGCCGGTGTCCCCTTCTACCTGCGCACGGGCAAGCGGCTCGGCCGCCGCGTCACCGAGGTGGCCGTGGTCTTCAAGCGCGCGCCGCACCTGCCCTTCAGCGAGACCGCGACCGAGGATCTCACGCACAACACGGTGGTGTTCCGGATCCAGCCCGACGAGGGCATCACGATGAGGTTCGGTTCCAAGGTCCCCGGCACCGCCATGGAGATCCGCGACGTCAACATGGACTTCGCCTACGGCGGGTCCTTCACCGAGGCGAGCCCCGAGGCCTACGAGCGCCTCATCCTCGACGTGCTGCTCGGCGACCCACCGCTCTTCCCCCAGCAGCGGGAGGTCGAGCTGTCCTGGAAGATCCTGGACCCCATTCTCGAGCACTGGGCGAGGCAGGATACGTCCGGGAAGTCCAAGGTCGAGCAGTACGAGTCCGGGAGCTGGGGGCCGGAGTCAGCGCACGCGATGTTGGCCCGTGACGGCCGCGTCTGGAGAAGACCATGAAATCCACCCCACAGAATCACTCGCCGGCGCTCAACGACTCCGCAGGGACCCCGAGATGATCGAGCTGACCGACACCAACTCCGCCGGCATCGCCGCCGAGTTCCTGCGTGCCCGCAAGCGGGCCGGTACACCGGCCATGGGCATGGTGATGACCCTGGTCATCGT
>JBDSXU010000133.1:0-2577 GCA_039926005.1 Marmoricola sp. | reverse complement strand
GAGAGGTACGCCGCGGCGGTCCGGATGGCGCGCACGGTGAGGAAGGACCGCCAGTCCTCGATGGTGGTGTCGGCGAGCACGGTCTCGAGGTGGGCGAGGTAGGAAGGTTGCCGGACCACGGTCTCGGTGATCGTCTCCTCACTCCCGCCGAGTCCGCCGACCCAAGCGTCGAAGTCGAAGCTCGGCACCGTCGCCTTGAGGTCCTCGACGGTCGTCAGGTTGTAGGTCTTGAGGACGTCGCGCGTCTCCGCCCGCTCCCAGTGGCCCTTCGCGAGCCGGGTCTCCAGTGCCAGCACCCGGGCGGCAGTCTCGTCGGCGTCCGGTCGCTCGGCGAGGGTCAGGATGCGGCTGAGGTAGGCAAGGTACTTCTCGCGGATCTCGGCGAACTTCTCGTCGCGGTAGTAGCTCTCGTCGGGCAGGCCGATCCCGCCTTGGGTCACGTTGACGACGTAGCGCTCGGAGTTGCGGTCATCGGAGTCCACGAAGGCCCCGAACAACCCACCACCACCACGGCGTTCGAAGAAACCGAGGAACGAACCGAGCTCGGACACGTCCTCGAGCGCGTCGATCCGCTCGAGCAAAGGGAGGATCGGGGTGTGGCCGAGCTGCTCGGCCCGTTCCTCGTCCATGAAGCTGGCGAAGAGGTCACCGATCTTGCGGGCCTCGTCTGCGCTCTCGGCTGTCTCGCCCGAGAGCGACCCTTCGGCAGCAGACTCGATGATCTCGCGCACGTGCTCCTCGGCAGCGTCGGCGAGCATCACGAACGGACCCCACGACGAGCGGTCGCCCGGGATCTCTGCGGTGTCCAGCCAAGCACCGTTCACGTGTCCGAAGAGGTCGTCCTGGACGCGGATGTCAGGTTTCATGCCCTCTCGGGCGTCGTCAAGAATCGTCACCGGCCAAACCTATACGTGCTGCCCAGGTCGAGCGGTCGTAGGCTGTCGCACGATGACAACCACCGTGCGAGCCTGCCCGTGACCGCTCAGGTCTGCATCATCGGCGCGGGGTCATCTGGGATCACCGTCGCGCAGGTCCTCCAGGCCAAGGGCGTCGACTTCGACTGCTTCGAGGCGGGCAGCGGGATCGGGGGCAACTGGCGCTACGACAACGACAACGAGATGTCCTCGGCCTACGAGTCACTGCACATCAACACCTCGCGGCAGATGATGGAGTACGCCGCGTACCCGATGCCCGAGTCGCTCCCGGACTACCCGAACCACCGCCAGATCGCGAAGTACTTCGACGACTTCGTCGACCACTTCGGCCTCCGGGACACGATCACCTTCCGCACCGAGGTGACGAAGGTCGACCCACTCGACGAAGGCTATGCCGTCACTATCCGGTCCCGCGACGGCGGTGAGCCCGAGACCCGCACCTATCGAGACGTGATCGTCGCCAACGGCCACCACTGGGACCCCCGCTGGCCCGAGCCGTCCTTCCCCGGCGCGGAGACCTTCCCGGGGGAGCAGATCCACGCGCACCACTACCGCACCACCGATCCCACGGTCGGCAAGCGCGTGCTCGTGCTCGGTATCGGCAACTCGGCCTGCGACATCGCCGTCGAGTCCACCCGGGTGGCCGCGTCGACCGACCTGGCCATGCGACGCGGGGCGCACATCGTGCCCAAGTACATGTTCGGGATGCCCACCGACCACCTCACCGACTCGCCGCTGGCTCGGGGGCCGGTGAAGCTGCAGCAGCTGGCCATCGCCGCGCTGCTCCGGCTCTCGCAGGGCAAGGTCACCGACTACGGGCTGCCCAAGCCCGACCACGACGTGCTGCATGCCCACCCCACGGTCAGCCAGGACCTGCTCAACAGGCTGGGGCACGGCGACATCACCGTGCGACCCAACATCGACCGCTTCGAGGGCTCGAAGGTGTTCTTCACCAATGGCAGCTCGGGCGAGTACGACGTCGTCGTCTACTGCACCGGCTACAAGGTCAGCTTCCCGTTCTTCACCGACGCAGTGATCCGTACCGAGGACAACCACGTCGACCTCTACCGCCGCGTGGTGCACCCGGACCACCCCGGGCTCTACTTCGTCGGTCTGATCCAGCCAATCGGCGCGATCATGCCGCTGGCTGAGGCGCAGGCGGAGTGGGTCGCCGAGCTGATCACCGGCGTCGGAGCACTTCCACCCGTGCCCGAGATGCATAAGCAGATCGCGGCGTACGACGCGAACCTGCGCAAGCGCTTCGTCGCCTCGAAACGCCACACCATCGAGGTCGACTTCCATAGCTACCGCGCGGAGATGCACAGGGAGCGCAAGCGCAGCCGGCGGCGAGTGACCGGCTAGGAGCCACGCGCGAGGAGGGGATAGTCCGAGACGTTTGCGCTCTCCGCTGGATAGTCCGAGACGTTTCTGTCGTCCTCAGGCGAATTCGCGACCGGATCGTCTCGGACTATCCGGCCACGTGGTAGGACTCGGGCGGGTCCAGCGCACCCACGAGCTCAGGGCAGGTCGAAGACCAGCAGTGTGCTGGACGCAGTCGCGACCACCGCGCCGGACTCGTCGGTCACGACGCCCTCGGTGAACCCCACCCGTGAGCCGGCCTTCACGACCGTGCCCACGGCGG
>JBDSXU010000132.1:0-6377 GCA_039926005.1 Marmoricola sp. | reverse complement strand
CGGCGGACCGTAGACGGCGCCGAAGGACATCATGTCCTCGCCGACGTGCAGGTTGTTGGCCGGGTTGCGGGCCTGTAGGTCGAAGGAGCGCGGCGCCTTCGCGGCCTGGGCCAGCACGAACTCGGGGTCGAAGAAGACCTTGTCACCCTCGACCCGTTGGCCGGCCTCCTTGAAGAGGTCGAGCGCCCGCTGGCTCATGAACTCGACGCCGAGCTCGGAGACGAGCCGGCGCCAGCCGGCATCGAGGGTGGCCATCGCCTGCTCCGAGAGGATCTCGTAGCGGGGCATCTGGTTTCTGAACATTTCGTTGCTCCCCTGAGTTTCAGCTGTTTGGTGCTTGACCGGCGCGCTATGGAAACCTAGCCTCACCATGTGGGCACACCGTTCCACATGGTGGGAGTTGTTTCCACCACCTTGGACCGAACAACGAAGGGCGGTCAAGAGTGGCCAGCATTTCGGTCATCGAGAGCCCGGGCGGCACGCCCGAAGGCACGCCCGTTGGGGTGCAGGGCGGCACCCAGGCCGTCGACCGCGCCGCTGCCCTGCTCACCCACGTGATCGAGGCCGAGGCGGCGGTCACCTTCACCGAGCTCATCGAGGCAGCCGGCCTCGCCCGCTCCACGACCTCCCGCCTGCTCGCGGCTCTGGAGCGCACCCGGCTGGTCGAGCGGGTCAGCACCGGCGAGTACATCGGCGGCCCCCTCTTTGCGCTGTACGCCGCCCGCCACGATCGCAACGCCGAGCTGGCCAGGCTCGCCCGCCCGATGCTGCAGGTGATCGGCACCGAGACCGGCGAGACCGTGCACCTCGCGGTGGCCAACGGCGGCCGCGTCTCCCACATCGACCAGGTCGACTCGACCTTCCTGCTCGGCGCTCGCGACTGGACCGACGTCGAGGTGCCTCCACACTGCTCGGCGCTCGGCAAGGTCTTGTTGGCATGGAAGGTGATCGAGTTGCCCGAGGGGCTACTGGAGCGCGTCACCGACCACACGCTGCGCACTCCCGGCGCGCTCGAGGACGACCTCGAGGACGCGCGCAGCCGCGGCTTCGCGGTCACCCTGGACGAGCTCGAGATCGGGCTCTCCGGTGTGGCAGCACCGGTGTTCGGACCAGATGGAACCGCGGTGGCGACCGTGGGGATCTCTGGCCCGACTGCACGGCTTGAGGACAGGGTCGGCCACCTCGGTCGGCTCCTCACGGATCAGACGGAGGCGCTCACCGCGCTCCTCCGTCACGGCACTCGCACGGAGATTCAGGAAAGGGGCACAGCATGACACCAGAGGAGATCCTGAAGGGGCTCTACGACGAGACCCTGGTGGGCAACGCCCCACGGGTGCTGGAGCTCACCCATGAGGCCCTGGGCATGGAGATGGAGCCCCAGAGCCTGCTCTTCGATGCGCTCATCCCCTCTCTCGAGGAGGTCGGAGCACGCTTCGAGCGCGGCGACTTCTTCGTGCCCGAGATGCTGATCGCGGGCCGCGCGATGGCGGGTTCGATGGAGGTGCTGCGGCCGCTGCTGGCCGAGACCGGTGTCGAGACCGTCGGCAAGTTCCTGATGGGCACCGTCAAGGGCGACGTCCACGACATCGGCAAGAACCTCGTCAACATCATGCTCGAGGGAGCCGGGTTCGAGGTGATCGACCTCGGTGTCCAGGTGGCACCGGAGACCTTCGTCACCAAGATCCAGGAGCATCAGCCCGACATCGTCGGCTTCTCGGCCTTCCTCACCACCACGATGCCGATGTTCAAGGCCAACATGAACGCGCTCGAGAAGGCCGGGATGCGCAACGACGTGATCGTCATGGTCGGTGGCGCGCCCGTGACCCAGGAGTACGCCGACGCGGTGGGCGCCGACGGTTATGCCGCTGACGCCTCCGGCTGTGTCCGCAAGGCCAAGGCGCTGCTCAAGGCCAAGCGCGAGAAGGTGCTTGCCTGATGGACGCACCCATGCACGAGACCCGGCTCCGGTCGGCGACCCGCGAGGTCGTCATCGGCCGACAGCACCGGTTCTGCCTGATCGGCGAGCGGATCAACCCGACCGGCCGGCGGATCTTCCAGGACCAGATCAAGGCGGGCGACCTGTCCGCGGTCGAGCGCGACGTCAAGGCCCAGGTCGAGGGTGGCGCGGACGTCCTCGACGTGAACATGGGTGTGCCCCTGGTCGACGAGGCCGAGCTTCTCGCCAAGGTCGTCACGATGATCCAGGAGCTGACCGACCTGCCCCTGTGCATCGACTCCTCGGTCGTCGAGGCGCTCGAGGCCGGCCTCTCGGCGTACAACGGACGGGCGCTGGTCAACTCGATCACCGCCGAGGACGAGCGGATGGAGCAGATCCTGCCGCTGGTCAAGAAGTACGACGCAGCGGTGATCGCTCTGCCCAACGACGTCGACGAGATCCCGATGGAGCCGGAGAAGCGGCTCGCCCTGGTGGACAAGATCGTGCGGGTCGCAACGACGGAATACGGCATCGCCCTCGAGGACATCGTGATCGACCCGCTTGCGATGCCGATCGGTGCCGACGTCACGAACGGGCTCGCGACGCTCGAGACGATGCGCGGCATCCGCGACAAGCACGGCCTTAACATGACCTGCGGGTCGTCCAATGTTTCCTTCGGGATGCCGGGCCGCCACGAGATCAACGGCACCTTCCTGAGCATGGCGATGACCGCGGGACTCACCAGCGCGATCATGGACACCCGCACCCCGGCGGTGGTCTCGATGGTCAAGGCCACCGACCTGCTGATGGGACACGACGAGTGGGGGATGGCGTGGATCTCGCGGCATCGGGCGGCTCAGGCGGCCCTCGCGGCCGCTGCGACGTGACCGAGAGCCGGCCCGCGCCCCTCGGCGACATCGCTCGCGAAGGTCTGATCGCTCCGCCCGGATCGTCGGTCACCCCGCACGACGGGGCCGGCCGTGTGCAGCTGTCGTTCACGGTCGAGGGTGGCCAGGACCGCGACGTCCGGGTGCCTCCTGGAGTGACCGTCTTCGACTCGGCATCGTGGAACGGCATCGCCATCGACTCCACCTGTGGTGGGCACGGCACCTGCCACAAGTGCAAGGTCAAGGTCGACACCCGAGACACCTCTGGGCTGCCGATCTCCCGGCACGACCGCCGGACCTTCTCCGAGAGCGAGCTCACGCAGGGTTGGCGTCTGGCCTGTCTGGCCACCGCTACGCAGGACCTGAAGGTGGCGGTGCCGCCGCTGACGACCCGGCCGAAGGCGGCGACGGTCGGCGTCGGGCGACAGGTCATCCTGCGTCCGGCTGTGCAGAAGCGCTATGTCGAGCTGGCCGACCCGACGCTGCGGGACCAGCGCAGCGACCTCGTGCGGCTCACCGATGCGATCGATGACCTCGAGCTGACCGCAGACCTGCACGTGCTGCAGCGGCTGCCGAAGGTGCTGCGAGAGGCGGACTTCAAGGTCACCGCCGTCGTGGTGGACGAGGCGCTGATCGACGTCGAGCCCGGCGACACCACCGCTCTGCGCTATGCGATCGCCTTCGACCTCGGGACCACCACGGTCGTGGCCACGCTGCTCGACCTGGGCACCGGGACACCGGTCGCCGTGGCGTCCCGGCTGAACAAGCAGCAGCCCTTCGGCGGCGACGTGATCACCCGGATCAGCGCGACGATGATGGATCCCGAGGCACTGGGTCGACTCCAGATGCTCGCTGCGGAGACCCTCGACGAGCTGGCCCAGCAGGTGTGCGTCGAGGGCGCGGTCGACCCCGCTCACGTCTACGAGGTGGCGATCGCGGGCAACGCGACGATGACGGCCCTCGCGCTCGGCATCGACCCCGAGCCCCTGGGCGTAGCGCCCTTCGTGATGGCCACCTCGCAGCCGCCCGTCGTACTCGCCGCCGACCTCGGCCTGCGCCTCCACCCACGCGCCCAGGCGGTCATGTTCCCTGCCCTGGGTGCCTATGTGGGTGGCGACATCGTCGCGGGCATGCTCGCCACCGGGATGGACCGCGACAAGCGGACCCGGTTGTTCATCGACGTCGGCACCAACTGCGAAATCGTGCTTAGCAACGGCGACACGATCCTCGCGACCGCGGCGCCGGCTGGACCGGCTTTCGAGGGTGGCGCGATCCGGTGCGGCATGCGCGCCGCCGAGGGCGCCATCGAGGTGGTGAAGCTCGATCCCGCCGGGACCGGGGAAACCGCCGTCACGCTGCAGGTGATCGGGGACGTGACCCCGAAGGGACTGTGCGGCTCCGGGCTCGTGGACGCGGTCGCCGAGATGGTCCGCGTCGGACTTCTCGACGGCAGCGGGCGCTTCATGCCGGAGGACCAGGCGGCCGAGAAGGCGCCGGCCCTGGCGGGCCGCTTCGCCAAGATCGGGCAGGAGCGGGTGTTCCTGCTGCACCGGCCCAGCCCGGACAGCGAGGTCGGCGAATGCGTCTACCTCTCGCAGCGCGACGTGCGCGAACTGCAGTTCGGCAAGGCCGCGATCGCCACGGGCTGGACCCTGCTGCTCGAGGAGCTCGGCCTGGAGCACGACGACATCCAGCAGGTGCTGCTGGCCGGCTCGTTCGGCTCCTACCTCTCCCCGGCTTCGGCCGTCCGGATCGGTCTGGTGCCCAAGCTCCCGGTGCTGCGCATCGTCTCCGCCGGCAACGTCGCGGGTGAGGGGGCCAAGATGGCACTGCTGTCCCTGCGCGAGCGCACCGGCGCGGCCACGTTGCTGGAGGAGGTGAAGTATGTCGAGCTCTCCGACCGCCCCGACTTCAACGACAAGTTCGTCGACCAGCTCTCCTTTCCCGTCAGTGGCTGAGCCCTCGCACCACACCGCCCTGATCGCCTGCGGCGCGATCGCCCAGCCGGCCGCCCGGATCGTCGAGCAGCGGGGCTGGCACGTCGACGTACACCCGCTCCCGCCGCTGCTGCACAACCAGCCGCACAAGATCGCCGGCGAGGTCGAGCAGCTGGCGCTGACGCTGCGGGCGTCGTACGACCTGGTGGTGGTGGGGTACGCCGACTGCGGCACCTACGGCTCCCTGGACGAGGTGTGTGCGCGACTCGGTCTGCTACGGTTGGAGGGGCTGCACTGCTACGACGTGTACGCCGGGGCGAGCCAGATCGAGACCTTCTTCGCCGACCAGCCCGGCACCTACCTGCTCACCGACTTCCTGGTGAAGTCGTTCGCCCGGACGGTCGAGGCGGAGCTCGGCCTGGACCGCTGGCCGGAGCTGCGCGACGAGTACTTCGGTAACTACACCCGGATGGTCTGGCTGGCCCAGGAGGAGACCCCCGAGCTCCGCGCTGCCGCGGAGGCCGCCGCACGCCGGATCGGGCTGCCACTGACGGTCGTCCCGACCGGCAACCGCGGCCTCGAACGCGCCCTCGCCGCCCTGCTGCTGCCCCCCCCTGACGACCGCTGAGGCGTCGCAGTTTTCCCTGAGAAGCCCGCCGAGGCGTCGCAAGTTTCCCTGAGAAACCCGCCGAGGCGTCGCAAGTTTTCAGTGGTCGCCGCGGAAGGTGTCGTACGCCGAGGAAATCTGCGACGCCTCAGCCCGGTCGGGAGGAAGATCTGCGACGCCTCGGCGAAAAAGGGTGGGGTCAAATCAGATCTGTGACAACAGCTCCTGGCGCCATTCCTCGGTCTGGGCGATCTGGTTGAAGGTGAAGATGTGCAGCCCCTCGATCAGGGACTCCGGGTGGGAGGCGATGGCCGCGCAGTCCTCGAGGAACCGCTGACCGGTGAACCCGCCGGGCGCGGCGAGCCGGGCAAAGGTGCTCTTGTGCTTGGCCAGGAATCGGGTCGACTCGCCGACCCCGATCTTGGTGGCCATCGTCAGCAGCTTGGCCCGGTCGATCGGCCCGGGCATGCCGAGCAGCAGCGGCATCGTGACGCCGCGGGCGCGCATCCGGCCCACCCAGCTCCTGATCGCGCCGGCGTCGAAGGTCAGGTTGCTGACCACGTGGGTGGCGTGACGCCGCTTGTCCCACATCGCTTGCACGGTGAGGTCATCGGTGATCTTCGGGTGTGTCTCCGGGTAGCCGGCGATCCCTATCTGCTCGAAGGGCTGCGCGAGCGTCGCGAGGTCCTCAAGCAGGCTGAAGGCATCCGGGTAGTCGCCGACCGGGTCCACGTCTCCGCCGGGCACGAAGACCCGGGTGATGCCGGCGGCAGCCAGGCGCGACCTGATCTCCACGAGCTCGGACCGGCCGGAGATCATCCGGGCTGCGAGGTGGGGAACCGTGATGTAGCCGTGCTGCGCGAGTGCTTCGGCCAGGGACAAGGTGGCCTGGAGTCCCTTGGCGCCGGATGCGGTGACGGTCACGGCCACGTCGAGCGGGACCGAGGCGAGCACCTTCTCCTCGGTGGTCGTGGTCGGCAGCACCTCATAGCGCGCGCTGGTCAGCAACC
>JBDSXU010000131.1:0-7322 GCA_039926005.1 Marmoricola sp. | reverse complement strand
CAGGGCGGCGGCTTCGCCGCACTGTTCACCGTGGTGGTCCAGGTGTCTCACAGCGACCGCGAGAGCGCACGACTCTCCGCGTTCGTCCAGGGCATCGGGTACGTCGTCGCCGCGACCGGACCAGCTGTCCTGGGACTGGCGCACGATGCAACCGACGATTGGACCGTCCCGGTGCTGATCGTCCTCGGTACGACGGCCACGTTCACCTTGCTGGGGCTCGCGGCCGGGATCACCCAGGCGCGGCACCATCCGATCTTTGACCCTCACATCGTGTGAAGCGGTAGGCCGGGACCGTCATGTCGGGGTACCGGAGAGTTCGCCAGGCTCGCAGGTGTCGCCGCGGATGCTGCGGCACCACGACGCCCTCGGTGGGCCGGCTGAGTCGGGTCAACACGCTGGTTGCTCCACGAGCGAGCCGAGCCCGAAGAACGATCAGTTGGACGGATGGTGCGGTCCGCCCAGGCTCGATATCGCGCTGCCGAACGCGAACTGATCGTCCGTCGGCACGGCTGGGACGTCGAACGGCTCAACGACACTCCCCCGGGTCACGCCGTCAGGTGACTCGGGCGCGCAGCTCCCGGACCATCGCGTCGGGGTCATCTGCGGAGTAGACAGCCGAGCCGGCGACGAACACATCGGCTCCGGCCTCCGCGCAGCGCTGGATGGTCTCCAACGAGATGCCGCCGTCCACCTGCAGCCACACCTCGAGCCCGGCGGCCGAGATCAGCTCCCGGGCACGCCGGACCTTGGGCAGGCACAGGTCGAGGAACTTCTGGCCGCCGAACCCGGGCTCGACGGTCATCAGCAGGAGCATGTCGAGCTCGCCGAGCAGGTGGGCGTACGGCTCTATCGGGGTCGCGGGCTTCAGCGCCATCGAGGCCCGGGCACCCTTGCCTCGTAGTTCGCGGGCGAGCCGCACGGGCGCAGCGGCCGCCTCGGCGTGAAAGGTCACCGACCCCGCCCCTGCCTCGGCGTACGCCGGCCCCCAGCGATCGGGGTCCTCGATCATCAGGTGCACGTCGATCGGCAGGTCGGATGACTTCGCCAGGCTCTCGACCACCGGCAGCCCGATCGTCAGGTTGGGCACGAAGTGGTTGTCCATCACGTCCACATGCACCCAGTCGGCGCTCGGGATGCGGGTGACCTCCTCGGCCAGGCGGGACAGGTCGGCGTTGAGGATGCTCGGCGTGATCTGGATACCCATGGTGGGTCGATCCTAGGGCTGGCCGTTTGCTGGGCGGGACCCTCGCCATCGCTGTGGTCATCGATCCGCGGCGCGACCTGCCCCTGGTCGAGCCGCCGCGGCGGCCGTCAGCCAGACCGGCCAAACTTTATTGAGTTAGTAGTGTTAACGTCCTACCAACCCACTCCCCATCCCAGCGAGGTATCCGTGAGCACACAGCAGACACTCCGCTTCGACACCCGACCGACCACGAGGCGCCGCAGCCGACGCCGCGCGGACCGCCTCCAGCAGGCGATCGTGCTGTGCCTGCTCGCCCTGGCGGTCTTCGCCTCCCTCCGGCTCGACAGCCTCGCGCTGGCCATGACGCGCTAGCCGCTGGACCAGTTAACCGGGGTTCGACGCAGCAGCGCCATGAACATGGCGTCGGTGCCGTGCCGGTGCGGCCACAGCTGTACGGCGCCGCGCAGGTGCGCCGACTCGGCGTCGTCGGCTTCGGGGACCAGGGAGAGTGCGTCCTCGAGCCTGGTGTCGCGGCACTTCACCAGCATCGCCTCGACGACCTCGACGGTCTCCTCGACCACCGGCGAGCAGGTCGCGTATAGCACCACCCCTCCGAACCGCACCGAGTCCATCGCACTGAGCAGCAACGCCACCTGCAGGGGCACCAGGCCCACTACGTCCGCTCGGGTGCGCCGCCAGCGACTCTCCGGTCGGCGTCGGAGCGCGCCGAGCCCCGAGCAGGGTGCGTCGACGAGGACCCGGTCGAAGGTTGCCTCCAGCCAGGGTGGCCTGGTGCCGTCGCCCGTGACGACGTCGCCGACCGTGGCCCGCACTGCCTGAGCTACGAGCTTCGCCCGGTGCGGCTGGCGTTCGTTGGCAAGCAACCGGGCGCCGCGTTCGGTGGCCAGGGCACCGAGCAGCGCCGCCTTGCCGCCGGGGCCGGCGCACAGGTCGAGCCAGCGTTCGTCGCGACCCTCCACCCTCGCCCGCGACAGGGCCAGTGCCACCAGCTGCGAACCCGCGTCCTGCACCCCGGCGCGGCCGTCGCGAACCGCCGCGATGGCACCCGGGTCACCGGAGTCCATCGTCACCGCGAGCGGGGAGATGCTGGGGTGGAGGACCTCGGCCGAGGAGTCGGTCAGCTCCTCGACGGTGGACAGACCGGGTCTGGCCACCAGCGTGACCCGAGGCCGCTCGTTGTCCGCCGCGAGCAGCGCGTCCAGCTCGTCGGGGCGGGCGAGCGCACGGTCCAGGGCCTCGACGATCCACTCAGGGTGGGACCGACGCACCGCCTGCGTCGCGCCCAGGGTGTCCATCCAGGCCTCGAGGTCCCTGCCGGCGATCTTGCGCATCACGGCGTTGGTGAAGCCGGCCGGCTTGTGGCCGACGCGCGCTCGCACCAGCTCAACCGTGCTGGTGACCGCAGCGTGGTCAGGCACCCGCATTCCCAGAAGCTGGTGGGCTCCGAGCCGAAGGGCGTCCCGCACGGCCGCGTCCGGGCTGCGACCGGCAAGGTGGTCGATGACCGCGTCATAGCTGGCCAGGCCACGGAGGGTGCCGCCGACGAGCTCAGTTGAAAAGGCCGCGTCGCGTCCGCCGATGGCTCGCTCCCGCAGCAGCTGTGGCAGCACGAGGTTGGCGTAGGCGTCGTCCTGGCGCACAGCCACCAGCACGTCGTACGCCGCGAGCCGGGCGGAGTCGACCTTGGGCCGGTCGGGGAGCTTCTTCGACCCCCTGCTCATGCGAGGAACTCGCGGACCAGCTTCTTGGGAGCGGTGGCCAGCCAGGCGTCGGTGATGATCTCGGCCAGCTCGTCGCGGGTGATCTCACCGAGCCGGGACTGCTGCACGAGCACGGCGTTGTACCCGCGGAAATGGTCGATCGTGAAGAACGGGCCGTCCGCCTCGACGAGGGCCTGCTTGTCGTCTGCGTCGAGGGTGCGGATGACGAGCAGGTCGTCGTACTCCTCCCCCGTGCCGGGGTTGATCGCGGTCTTGTGCGGTTTGCGGTGGAGTAGGAAGCCGCGTCCCTTGTCGCCCTTCTGGCGCAGCGGCACCAGCCAGGTCGGTACGTCTCCCCAGGAGGTGCCGAACCAGGTCTCGGGCAGGCTGTCGCAGATCTCGTCGACATCCCCCGGGCGGGCCGGGGCGGACTTGCGGGCAGGCATGGGCGCGACGCTACTCGCCGGCTCTACTCGCCGAAGCGAGCGCCAGTCTCCAGCCGGACGCCACGGGCCCAGTCGGCGGCGTCCATGTCCTTCTTGCCGAAGGCCTTGACGTGTCCGAGCTGGACCCGGCCCGTGCCGGTTCCGACGAACACTGCGTTCCTGGTGACCTCCAGCAGGCCCGGCTCGAGCCGCTCGCGGCCCACGGGGCGCACCGGGCCGAGCTTGATCCGCTCCCCGTTGAAGCTCGACCATGCGCCAGGAGCCGGTGTGCAGGCCCGGATCCGGCGGTCGACGGCCATCGCCGGCTCAGCCCAGTCGACGTGGGCGTCCTCGACGAGGATCTTCGGCGCGTAGGTGATCCACTCATCAGGCTGCTCGCGCGCCTCGAGGGTGCCGTCCTCGATGCCGTCGAGGGTCTGCACGAGCAGGCCGGCACCTCCCTCTGAAAGGCGCCCAAGCAGGTCTCCTGCGGTGTCCTCCGCAAGGATGGTCTGGGTCATCAGCCCGAACGTCGGTCCGGCGTCGAGTTCCTTGACGATCCGAAAGGTCGTCGCACCGCTCACCTCCTCGCCGGCCCAGATGGCGTGCTGGACGGGCGCTGCGCCTCGCCAGGCGGGGAGCACGGAGAAATGCAGGTTGACCCAGCCGTGCTCCGGGATGTCGAGCGCCGACTGGGGCAGCAGCGCGCCGTAGGCCACGACCGGGCAGCAGTCGGGCCGCAGCCCACGCAGTGCAGCCTGGAACTCCGGCTCGCGCGGGTGACCGGGCTTGAGCACGGGGACGCCGAGCTCCTCGGCCCGCTGTGCGACCGGGGAGGCCGCCAGCTTGCGCCCACGACCCGCCGGCGCGTCGGGGCGGGTGACCACGCCGACGAGCTCGTGCCGACTGCCCGCGACCGCCTCGAGCGCCGGGATCGCGACCTCGGGAGTGCCTGCGAAGACGAGTCGCACTAGATACCGAGGCCGTTGGTCGCGTGCGGGGAGATCTTGACCTGCAGCGAGGTCTGCCCGAACCACTCCGCCTCGCGGATGTACTTCATCGCCTCCTTGCGCGCCGCACGGTCCAGCCGGTCCAGGAACAGGATCCCGTCGAGGTGGTCGGTCTCGTGCTGGATCGCGCGCGAGAGCATCTCGGTGCCGTCGATGGTCACCGGGTCGCCGTACATGTTGAACCCGCGGGCGAGAACGGAGAGCGCCCGCTTGCAGTCGATGCGCAGCTCTGGGATCGACAGACAGCCCTCAGGACCGTCCTGGATCTCCTCGGACAGCGTCAGTTCGGGGTTGACCAGGTGGCCCAGCTCACCGTCGACGTGCCAGGTGAACACGCGCAGGCCGACGCCGAGCTGAGGTGCCGCGAGCCCGGCGCCGGGGGCCTCGATCATCGTGTCTGTCAGGTCGGCGACCAGTGTCCGCAGCTCCTTGTCGAAGTCGACCACGGGAGCTGCCGGGGTACGCAGCACGGGGTCTCCGAACAACCGGATCGGCCTGATGGACACGCGAACTCCTCCTTGGGTGGGTCGGCGGACAGTCTAGGAGCGATGGGTTCACCCCGGACGGCTGGCCGGCCCGGGTGAGGAGGTCAGGCTCCTGCGCCACGGCGTTGCCTGTTCAACCCAGCTCGGCGGGGTCGACCTCGACCCGCACGTGCGGCAGCTTGCGGGTCGAGCGCTGTGCCTGCAGCGCGCCGAGCGCAGCGGACAGGCCGGCTCCCGAGTGGCGCGGCACGCGCACGACGTAGCGGACGGTCACGTCGAGGGCGTCGCGGGCGCCTTCGACCGGGACCGGTCCGAGCACCTCGGCTCCTTCCGGGAGTCGCAACGCAGCGACGGCCTGTTCGAGGTCGTCGGGCTCGCCGGTGATGGTGGCCACCCGTGAGGCGGGGGGCAGGTGCGCCGACTGCCGCTCCTCGATCTCGCGGCGAGCCAGGCCGCCCGGGTCCCATCGGACCAGCGCCTGCAGCCCCGGCTCCGTGGCGTCGCCGATCGCGAGCACCTGTCCGCCCTCGCTCGCCGGCCGGACCAGCGCGGCGGCGTTGGCCCAGCGGCGCACCGCCTCCTCGGTGGCGCGCAGGTCCGAGCGCGCGAGGAGCAGCCAGGTGTCCATCAGGAGCACCGCGGCATAGCCGCCGACGGCCACGGGTTCCGCACCTGGCGTCGCGACGACGATCGCCGGGGTGTTCTCGACTCTCGCCAGCACCCGGTCCCCTGAGGAGGACGTGCGCACCTGGACGCCGGGCATGGCCCGGCCGAGCTCCTCGGCCGTTCGCGCGTCGCCGAGCACGGGCGCGCGCATGCCCTTTCCCCCGCACTCGGGACAGTGCCAGCCGGGCGCCGGGGTCGCGCACCAGGCGCACTCGGGGTGGCGCGAGGGTCCGCGGAGGCGCAGGGGTCCGTGGCAGATGGTGCACAAGGCCGGCGCACGGCAGCGATCGCAGGCCAGCCGGGTCGCGTAGCCGGCGCGCGGGGTCTGCACCAGCACCGGCCCGGCCTTGACCGCGTCGCGGAGCAGGGTGAGCGCCTCGCTGGGCAGCCGCGACGAACGGGCTCCTGCGTCGCGTGCGAGGTCGTGGTCGGAGTCGCCGGTCAGGCCCACCGCGATCCGCCGGCGTACGACGTCGCGGGGCGCAATCACCTCGGTCGCCCAGTCCGTGCGCACCAGGTATTCGGCCTCGACACTGCGCGCGTGCGCGGCCAGGAGCGCAGCTGACCCGGTCTCCTGCGCGCGCATGAGCAGGACCTCGCGGGCATGGGGGTAGGGCGCCCGCGGCTCGTCGTGCAGGTCATCGCCGTCGTCCCAGATGGCCACCAGGCCGAGATCCTGCACCGGCGCGAAGGCAGCGGCGCGGGTGCCGATGACGATCCGCACGGCGCCACGGCTGATGGCCAGGAAGGCGCGGTAGCGCTTGGCCGGACCGGAGTCGGCCGCGAGTACGACGTGCCTGGCCTTGCCGAGCCGCTCGGTCAGGGCGCCGTCGAGCCGGTCGACATCGCGGTGGTCAGGCACGCACACCAGCGCCCCGCGCCCGGAGGCAGCCGTTGCCACGACGGCCTCCGCCACGAGGTCAGCCCAGTCGTCGCCCGGCACGACGGTCCAGACGGCCCGCGGAGACTGCCCCTTCACTAGGCCCTGGAGAAAGGGCTCAGCGGCGGGGTAGTGGGCCGCCAGCTCGGGCCTGCCCGCTGCCTCGATCGGTGGGGCCGGTTCGGAGGGCTCCTTCTCGACGCTCGCATGCCGCGGCGGGACGGCCAGCCTGAGTACGTCGGACCGGGTGCCGGCATATCTCGCGGCCACCGCACCGGTCAGCGCGGCGACGTCGGCGGTGAGCACGCGCTCGGCACTGACCACCCGGCGCAGCGGCTGGAGCCGACCGGTGTGCTCGGTGCTCGCGGCTCGCTCGATCACGAACCCGTCGACGTCCTGGCCGGCGAAACGCACCTTGACCCGCACCCCGGGCTGAGCGTCCGCGGACATGGTCTCGGGGACGGCGTAGTCGAAGGGCCGGTCGAGGTGGGCGAGCGCGACGTCGACCAGCACGCGGGCCACCGGGTCGACCTCGGCGGGTGGGATCGCCTTCTTCTCCTTGGGCGGAGTCGCCTTCCGCGCCACCGCCTTGACCCGCTCCGGGGCGGGGAGCAGCGCCGGCTGCTCCTCCTCACCCGTCCTCACACGGGCATGCTTTCACCCGGGGGCGACAGGGTGCGGTCTGGCTGCGGATCCCCAGTAGACACGGTCGTCCGGGGGACCGCAGCCTTCAGAGGCCCGCAGCCGCCTTCAGCTTCTCGGCCCGGTCGGTGTTCTCCCAGGTGAACTCGGGGAGCTCGCGGCCGAAGTGACCATAGGCCGCGGTCTGGGCGTAGATCGGGCGGAGCAGGTCGAGGTCGCGGATGATCGCGGCGGGGCGCAGGTCGAAGACCTCGAGCACGGCCCGCTGGATCGCCTCGTCGGAGACGACGCCGGTGCCGAAGCTCTGCAC
>JBDSXU010000130.1:0-6719 GCA_039926005.1 Marmoricola sp. | reverse complement strand
TCAGGCCAGGGAGACTCCACCCCCGTCTCGGGGCCGAGGTCGAGGGCGTAGGCCAGGCCGACCGCACGAGGTAGGTGGGAGCCGATCGTGGACGTCTGGGGAATGATGCCGAGCCCTCGATGGCCGTACACCTTGTGCCGGCCGCCGGACATCGGGTCGCTCTTCGCCGAGGTCAGGCTCCGGAGCACGTCGCGGACCGCGTCCCGACTGCCGGCGCGCGCGGCTCGAGCGGCGTAGAACCCTCCCGAGCGGTAGTGGAGCAGCGCCGGGTCGTCGACGCGGGACAACAGTCCGAGCGCCGCGTTGCTCTCATGACCGGCCGAACCGATGGTGTAGTAGCCGGCGCCCTGGGACTGCAGCCACCGAGCCGCGAAGTCAAGGTGCCGGCTCTGCGCCTGGGCTTCGAACAGGAGTCTCAAGCCCCCGTCGTCCACGACGGGTCCATGCGTGGCACTGCCCTGGCGGGGCATGCGGAGACAACGCACGAAGTGTTCGTCGATCGTCTCCACGCTCACAGTGTTCAGCGTCGTCCCTCCCAGGCCCAGAGGAACAGCACGCGTGCCTCTGGAGATGGCCCCAGACTTGGTTGGCCTGGACGAGGGCTGATCGCGCCCCGTCCTAGCCTTGGCGCATGACGCGCGCGTGTCTGGGCGCCTGACCACGCGGATCCTCACAGCCCCGGACGAGCCCCTACTCGTGCAAGCCACCCTCGACAACCTGAATTGGTGCGGACCGCGATTCACGGAGTACGACGTGGACACCCGGCCAGACCGCCGTCACTACTCGCAGCTGGTCGCCGAGAGGGAGACTTCGGCTTCGCCGCGGAACGCGCGTCAGGGCAGATCGGGGTGGCTTGGGCACACTTCCTGCCTGCCGATGATCCCGGCTACGGAGCGAAGCTGACGGCGTCATCGTCTGGGTTGCCTGATGCCTCGCGTGGCGTCAAGGTAAACTTGACAAAAGCTCGATCGTCAAGACAACCTTGACGGCATGTCTACCACCTGCACTCACCCTCCCGCCCTTGCCAACACCCGCCACCGGCCCCCGAGCGACGTCGATCTCGGCCTCCTCTTCGCCGACCTCGCCGACGGCATCTCTCGAGCCGACGGCCCAGCCGAGGTCATGGCGGCTGTCGAGTCCCTCACCGCCGTCGCTCTGCGCTTGGGAACCCGGGAGTTGTGGACCGACTGGGACAACTGGAGTGACTGGAACGGGACCGACTCACCCCCCGACGACTCCACTCGCTCGTTCACCCTGTTCGGCATCCGCGAGGAGCGGCCTGGTCCTCGCTGGCAGGCTCTCTTCGAAGCCACCTGGCCCGCCTACCGGGCGTGGTACCTCAAGGATGGGGACGACGCGCGGCCCGACCTCGCCACCGCACGAGCGCAGTTGACAAGGCACATGCCAGAGCTCGTCTCGACCTGGGAGGCGATGGTGGCCCTGACCGGAACCGACGTAGCGGCCCGAATGCTGACGATGTGGGATGCGCCCGCGTTCGCCCCGGGCTGCTCACAGGCAGCCCACGTCGGCGACGACCCGATCCTGGTGCGCAACTACGACTACAGCCCCGACCTTTTCGAGTGGGTCGTGTACTCCAGCGAGTTCACCGGTCGAAAGGTCATCGGCACCAGCGACTGCCTGTGGGGGCTTCTCGACGGGATGAATGAGGACGGGCTGGTCATCTCCCTGACCCACGGCGGGCGCCAAAGCTCCGCGCCGGGCTTCGCGATCCCGCTTGTCGTGCGCTACCTCCTCGAAGTCGCCGGCACGGTGGACGAGGCACGAGCACTGCTCGACCGACTCCCGGTCGCCGCGTCGTACAACCTCACCATGATGGACGCCACCGGTGAGGTGGTCACCGCCTTCGTCTCACCGGGCAACCAGCCGGAGTACGCCGACTCCGCCGTCGCGACCAACCATCGCGGGCGGGTGCCCGAGCGCCCCGAGCACGCACGTGCCCTGCGAAGCGTCGAGCGTCAGGACCACCTCCTCGAGCTGCTGGACGAGCCCACGGATCCCGACGCGCTGGCCGCCGCGTTCCTGCGGGACCCTCTCCACAGCCAGAAGTACGCGCAGGGTTTCGGGACGGTGTACACGGCGGCGTACCGACCCCAAAGCCAGGAGCTCACCTACTCTTGGCCCAGTGTGAGCTTCACCCGCACCTTCGACTCAGCCGACGAGAGCATCACGGTCTCGCTCCAGGAGGGCTGAGTTTGGCCCGCTCCGACAGCGCCCGCAGGAGGCGACATGGCAAACCTCGGCCACGACCTCGACCAGCTCAGTTCGAGCGACCTGGGGGTGCTCGCTCGCGACGCCATGTCGATCCTGGCGCAACGCGGTGACCAGGAGGCGTTCTCGCAGCTCCTCACCATGAGCTCCCACGCGGGCCAGTGCCTCGGCGAAGGGGCCCGCCGCCTCGCCACCGCCGCGTCCTGGACCGAGGTGGCGGACCTGACGGGTACGTCGAAGCAGGCGGTGTGGTCGCGTTGGCGCGTGTGAGCTGTGGACCGGGAGCCTGCTACTCGATGCAACCGGTGTCGGTATCGACCTGGGCGAGGAAGTCGTGGATCGCCGCCTCGTGCTCGCCCACGCTCGACTGACTGGCGTCTGATGATGCCAATGAGAAGCCGTGACCGGGGTTCGGCCGGATATCCACGCGTAGTGGTACTGCCCGGAGGGCCCAGCGACGATCTCGAAGACTTCTCCAGCGACCTCGAGGCGTTCCCCGCGTCACCTATCCAGCGATGATGTCGAGCCGGTCGAGCAGGAACAGGAACGCAGCGGCGAAGGGGCTGGCTTCGGTCTCACGCCGCACCCGTTCCCAGTCGACCTGCTCCCGTAGCGCGCGAGCCCCGACCAGCACACCCGAGAAGAGTGGTGCGTGGGAACGCATCACTGGATCAGGCGGGGCGCGCCGACGACGGCGGCGCTTGCCGGGAGTCCATGCTCCTTGAGGATCTCGACGAGCTTGCCGTCCTTGTGGAGCTGGGCGATGTAGTCGTCGAGGGCCTTACCGAGCGCGGTGTTGCCGCGCGTGTAGGGGAAGGTGACCTGTGCCGGTTCCTTGGTGGACGCCACCCGCGGGTCGGGCTTCACGGTGGTCACCTTGTAGTCGTTGCCGTACGCATAGAGGGCGCTGCCGTAGGCGTCGACCGCAATGTCGAGGCGGCCCGCTTCGAGGTCCTGCTTCAGCTCGGCGCTCGAAGGGTAGACATGCAACTTGTCGCCGAGCATGGCGCGGAGGTCGCTCACCCAGAGGTAACCGTCCACCGTCCCCACACGCTTGCCTTCGAGGGCGCTGATCGAGCTCGCGCCGTCCTTCGAGGTCAGGCTCAGCTCGTCGGTGTAGATAGGAGCGGTCAGCCCCACCTGCTTGGCGCGCGCGGCGGTCCGGTACCAGTCGCCAATCGTCAGGTCGATCCGGTTGCTGATGATGCCGGGAACTGCTGCGGCGTAGGTGGCCGGCTCTGGGGCGAGCTTCACGCAGTTACGCTTCGCGAAGCCTTTGATGATGTCGTAGTCGAGACCGGCGAACTGACCGTTCTTCACGTAGCTGAAGGGCGGGATCTCGGTGACGCCCACCTTCAGCTTTCCCGAGGAGACGGTCTCGAGTTTGTGGTCGGGCACACAGTCGGCAGCAACCTTGTCGGTCCCATTGTCAGCGCTGCGGCCGCATCCTGTGAGCGCCAGGGCGGCGGTCAGGATGGTGACGCTCAACGCTGCAAGTCGTTGACGATGCATCATGTTCCTTTCATCGGGGAGTAGGGAAGTCGGCAGAGCGTGGGGCGCAGCCTCAGTTGGCTGGTCGCAGGTGCCGGGACATGCGGGCTTCGGCCCTGGTCACCAGCCAGCCGCTCGGGATCGTGATGACGGCGTACATGAGCCCGGCGAGGATCAAGACGCTCAAGTACTGGAAGGTCGAGGATCCGATGGAGTAGGCCTGGCTGAGCAGTTCCGGCACGGCGATGGTGGTGCAGAGGGCCGTGGCCTGGAAGATCAGGATCGCGAAGCCGAGCAGTGGTGCGAGTGCGATCCGCAATGCTTGGGGCAGCGTGATGTACCTGAGGGTGTCGAGCGGGCCGACCGCCAGGGCGGCACTTGCTTCGAGGGTTCCGGGAGGGACCGCGTTGATGCCGCCGCGCAGGATCTCGCTGGTGAACGCGGCGGTGGTGAGGCCAAGCGCCACGACGGCCGCCGTCATTGACGCCAGGGTCAGCCCGGTGGACGGCAGCCCGAAGTAGAAGAGCTGCAGCACGACGATTGCGGGGGCTCCTCGTCCGAGCTCGATGAATGCGATGGCCAGGTAACGGACCCATGCTCGACGGGCCGTGGCAGCAACCGCCAGGACCATGCCGAGCGGGAGACCGAGCAGTAGGCTCACGAACGTGATTCGGATGCTCAACCAGAGCCCGTTCAGCAGTGTGGGAGACCAGTCGAGCCAGGAATCCAGGAAGTTCATCGCGAGACCTTTCTCTGCATGGCGTTGCCAGCGAGTCGCGCAGCCACCGCCACGGGGACGGCCAGGAGCACATACAGCGCGGCTGCGAAGAGGTAGACCGGCAAGCCGCCCGCGTTGGAGCGCGCGTCCTGGGTGGCCATGTAGGCGATGCCGGTCACACCGATGGTCGAGGCAACTGCGGAGTCCTTGAGCAGACTGATCGCGTAGCCGGTCGCCGCCGGAACGGCCACCCGGATGGCCTGCGGTGCGACGACGCGGGCAACGGTGTCGAGTCTGCCGACACCCATGGCCGCGGCTGCCTCCCACTGGCCTTCGTGCAGGGAGAGGACGCCGCTGCGGTAGATCTCGGCCAGGTACGCCGCGGAAACGACCCCCAGGCCCATGATCGCCGCCGAGACCGCGTCGAACTGGAAGCCCCCGATGCTGACGCCGAAGTAGATGATGAAGAGCCACACCACAGGCGGCAGGCCCCGGATGATGTCGGTGAACACACGGGCCAGCAGACGGCCGGGTCGCCACGGGGACATCATCAGCAGGGTCAGTGGGATCGCGGCCGTCGCACCGATGGCGAAGGACGCGGCCGTGACCAGCAGAGTCATGGGTATACCGGAGAGGACCGCGTTGAGGTGCTCCATCACCGCTCCAGGACTGCGTGCAGGAACTTCCGCGTCCGGGCCTGTGACGGGTCGGTCATGACCTCGTGTGGGTCGCCCCTCTCGATGATCTGGCCGTCGGCCATCACCATCAGTTGATCTGAGACGTCTCGGGCGAAGCTCATCTCGTGGGTGACGACCATCATGGTCATCCCGCTGTCCGCCAACTCACGCATCACGGCGAGGACCTCCAGACCCACCTCAGGGTCGAGGGCCGAAGTCGGCTCGTCGAAGAGCATGACCTCCGGGTCGGTGGCCAGAGCCCGCGCGATGGCGATCCGCTGTTGCTGTCCACCCGAGCAGCGCGAAGGGTAGTAGTCGGCCCTCTCAGCCAACCCCACGCGCTCCAGCAGCTCGCGCGAGCGCTCGTCAGCAGCCTTGCGACTGCGGCCGAGCACTCGGCGCTGCGCGAACGAGACGTTCTCGAGCACCGTCATGTGCGGGAAGAGGTTGAAGTGCTGGAAGACCATCCCGGCTCGTCGCCGCAGCGCCAGAAGCTGGCTGCGCGTCACGCCGTCACCCGCGGAAATGGTGGCATCCCCGACAGTGATTCGTCCGGCCTCACAAGACTCCAGCGCATTGACGCAGCGCAACAGCGTGCTCTTGCCGGCGCCACTGGGTCCGATAATGGCCGCGACCTCACCCCTCTTGACCTCAAGGCTCACGTCGCGGAAGACCGGCGCGTTCCCAAAGCTCTTGGAAACACCGTCGAGGCGCACCATCACGTCGCCGCCCTGGGAGGTGACCGAGTCCGCGGCCGACGCGAGGGCGCGCGCGGAGGACGACGCTTCGTTAGACATAAGGGCTCCTTTCGTGGCCAGCGACCCGGCTCCGCGATCGACAGCGGGCCGTCGATGTGGAGTGAAACTGACCTTTGGTCGCCAACTTCGTGTTCTCGAAGTTCAGCGGTAGTGAACAGCGTGCCATGTGATTAATCACATTGCAATGGCACAGGCAAGGTGATGTCGGCGAGAGCCTCGCCCTTGCCACTCCCCAACCGGCCCGGAGGCCGCATCAGCCGACGATGGGCTGGAGCACCAGCTCGCCGGTTCGCGGCGCGAGGGTGATGCCGAGAGTGCCGTGACCGGTCACGACCACCGTCGTGGGACTGGCCCGGCGGACGATCGGGCGACCGCTCGCTGTCATGGGGCGCGCGCCCACCCTCGACCTCGACGCCCCGATCCAGGTGCTCGACACCTCCCGGCTCGCCGGCGACGACAGCGCGATCGCACTACTGATGACCCGCGCGTCGGCATGGATGGAGACCAGCCTGGACTCGGACCGGTCGGCGCCACCGGCTCCGAAGCAGACCAGCTCGTTCATCTTCCGAGAGGCCGGGGTCTGTGGCGCATCGGGCGCCACGCCGCCATCGTCGAGCACATCCTCGGAGCACTCGCCGGCATCGGAGTGTGCGAAACGTTCCTGTGCTGGTTCGCTGCTCGCGCGACGCTTCTGGTTTCAGGAGGCCGGATCCGCTTGGTCGAGCGCCCGTGACCCGGCGAAGTCTTGGGCAGCGGCGTACCCGCACGCGGCGCCGCTGGCGAAACACCCGCCCCGCCAAGTCACTCGCTAAGCCATTGCAGTGTGCCATTGCACATGTTACTGTC
>JBDSXU010000129.1:0-2210 GCA_039926005.1 Marmoricola sp. | reverse complement strand
GGCCGCACTGGCCTTCGCGCGTGAGGTCGAGCGGCGCTCCGACGAGGTCACGACTGCCTGGTGGCGCAAGGACCGAGACCCGACCCACCTGTTCGTGGACTACAACCAGAACGCCCGTGACCACACGATCGCCGCGGCGTACTCCGTGCGGGGCAACCCGATTGGCACCGTCTCCACGCCGATCCGCTGGGACGAGGTCGACGACTGCCACCCCGACGACTTCACCATCGCGACCGTGCCGGCACGCTACGCCGAACTGGGAGACCTGCACGCCGCCATTGACGAGGCCGTCTTCGACATCGCCCAGCTTCTTGAGTGGGCCGAGCGCGACGAGACCGATTGTGCGGAGCCCGTGGCGAAGCCGGACGCGTGAGAGACCGGAACGATAAAGTGTTCTATTTTACAACACGTGGCATTGTGTCAAGTTACCGGCGAGCCTAGGCTGCGTCCATGACTGCCCACCCCGAACCCTCCCACTCCAGCGAGCAGGTCGGCCCGGCCGATCCGGAGCACGATCCGACCGCGTCGTACGCCCTTGACCAGGCGTATGCCCGGACGCTGACCAACCGGGTGGTGTCGACCACCGGCACGACGGTGCCGTGCTACTCGCCGGTCACCGGGCAGCCGCTGGCGATGATCCCGCAGTCGAGTGAGGCCGATGTTCAGGAGGCTTTCGCGCGCGCCCGGCACGCCCAGCAGGCTTGGGCACGGACCAGCCTGCAGCGGCGCTCCGCCCTGCTGCTGAGGCTGCACGACCTCGTGATCGAGCGCCAGGACGAGATCATCGACCTGATCTGCTGGGAGTCCGGCAAGGCCCGCAAGCACGCCTTCGACGAACCGCTGCACATCGCCCTGACGGCCCGCTACTACGCGCGCACCGCGCACGACCACCTCGACACCGAGCGCAAGCGCGGCGTCGTCCCCGGACTGACCCGCGTGGAGGTCAACCACGTGCCCAAAGGTGTGGTCGGCATCATCTCGCCGTGGAACTACCCGTTCACCATGGCGCTGTGTGACGGGTTGCCCGCCCTGCTCGCCGGCAACGCCGTGGTTACCAAGCCCGACGCCCAGACGATGCTCTCCGCACTTCTCGGCGCCCAGCTCCTCGAGGAGGCCGGCTTCCCGGCAGGACTTTGGAACGTCGTCGCCGGCCCCGGACGCGATCTCGGTACGCCGATGATCCAGCGCGCCGACTACATCTGCTTCACCGGCTCCACGGCGACCGGAAAGCTGATCGCCAAGCAGTGCGCCGACCGGCTCATCGGGTGTTCCCTCGAGCTCGGTGGCAAGAACCCGATCATGATCCTGCGCGACGCCGACCTCGACCGGGCGGCCGAGGGCGCTGTCCGGGCGTGCTTCTCCAACGCGGGCCAGCTGTGCGTCTCGATGGAACGGATGTTCGTCGCTGACCAGATCTATGACCGCTTCCGGGCGAAGTTCGTCGAACGCGTGCGTGCGATGGCGCTGCGCCCCGGCATCGAGTGGGGTTCCGACATGGGCTCCCTGATCAGCCAGGACCAGCTCGACACCGTCATCGCCCACGTCGAGGACGCGGTGGCCAAGGGCGCCACGGTGCTGGCCGGTGGTCACGCCCTGCCCGAGCTCGGGCCCTACTTCTACGAGCCGACGGTCCTCGAGGGCGTCACCCCGGAGATGACCTGTTTCGGCAAAGAGACGTTCGGTCCGGTGATCTCGCTCTATCGGTTCCATGACGAGGCAGACGCCATCTCGCGGGCCAACGCGGGGGAGTACGGCCTGAACGGCTCGATCTACAGCCGCGACACCCGACGTGCCCGGGCGATCGCGCGACAGATCAAGTGCGGCACCGTCAACATCAACGAGGCCTTCGGTGCGACCTTCGCGAGCATCGACTCCCCCATGGGTGGGATGCGGGAGTCCGGCATGGGCCGACGCCAGGGCAGCGAGGGGATCCTGCGCTACACCGAGTCGCAGTCCGTCGCGGTGCAGAAGCTGATCAGGTTCTCGCCGATGTTCGGCATGAAGGACGAGACCTACGCGAAGGTGATGAGCGCCAACCTCCGCCTGATGAAGAAGCTGGGACGCGCATGAGCAGCAACTCCAGGGGAACCTACGACTACGACGTCGTCATCGTCGGCTCCGGCTTCGGCGGATCGGTCAGTGCCCTGCGCCTGGTTGAGAAGGGCTACCGCGTCGCGGTGATCGAGGCGGGGGCCCGATTCGAGGACGAC
>JBDSXU010000128.1:0-4009 GCA_039926005.1 Marmoricola sp. | reverse complement strand
CGGCATCCCGGTCCGCATCGACTGCGGCACCGGCGACCCCTTCTGGCGCGCCACGCAGAGTTATGTCGCCGGCTTCTCGAAGGGCGCCCGGCCGCGAGTGGGCTATCAGCCCGGTGCCCACGACATGGCCTACTGGCGGCGGATGGCCCCTGCCCAGCTGCGATTCGTCGGCAGGCACCTGGCCGGCTGACGGCGCTGTGACGTCATCCGAGGTGGTCACCGTGAGCTCCCGGACGGGCACGGGTCCAAGCAGGTCCATGTCAACCGTCCGATCACCCGAGGCGCGACCTCATCGATCGTCTCGAGCGCCCGGCCGAGGAGCGCGGAGGGCGGACCGCCGTGCTGGGCGTGCGGGCTCGCAGTAGGTCTGCGCTGATGGGTCCCCCCCGCGATCATCGCGGCCCTTCCCGAGGGTCGGTCAAGTCCGAGTCGGGCCGATTTCAGGTATCCCCTCGCGCCTGTGTATTCTGCTCGCTGGCCCTCGGAGCTCGACTGGGCCATGCCCCTTTAGCTCAGACGGCAGAGCGTCTCCATGGTAAGGAGAAGGTCTACGGTTCGATTCCGTAAAGGGGCTCTGGGAAGTCTCCAGAAGCCATCCGGAATGTGCGGGTGCTCAGGAGCGTTCTCAGTGGCGGGGTAGCTCAGGTGGTTAGAGCACACGGCTCATAATCGTGGTGTCGCGGGTTCGAGTCCCGCCCCCGCTACGGATACGTCGCAACGCAGCAGCATCAAAAGCCAGGAAGAAGGCACGAAAGTGGCCAGCAAGAGCTCAGACGTCCGCCCCAAGATCACCTTGGCCTGCGTGGACTGCAAGGAACGCAACTACATCACCAAGAAGAACCGTCGCAACGACCCGGACCGCATGGAGCTGAAGAAGTTCTGCCCGCGTTGCCGCAAGCACACCGATCACCGCGAGACCCGCTGATCCGAGCATCGCAAGAAGCGGCCCCGGTACTGCCGTGGCCGCTTCTTACGTGTCCAGGGATCCCGCAACTACCCTCATGACCGTGCCCCTCACGCCTGCGGCCGGCCGCGCGGCCCAGCTCGCCGACCTGACGACGCTGCGGCTCGGTGGTCCGGCTGCCGAGCTGGTCGAGGCCGATGACGAGGCGAGCCTGGTCGACGCAGTTCGCTCCGCGGACGCGAGCGGCACCCCCGTGCTACTGGTCGGCGGTGGGAGCAACCTGGTGGTGGCCGACGAGGGCTATGCCGGTCGCGTGGTCGTCGTGCGCAACAAGGGCTGGCGGGTCGAGGCGGACCTCTGCGGCGGGGCGTACGTCGAGTTCGGTGCCGGCCAGAGCTGGGACGACGTCGTCGCCGCGGCCGTCGACAACGAGTGGATCGGCATCGAGGCGCTCTCCGGTATCCCCGGAACCGCCGGTGCGACGCCGATCCAGAACGTCGGCGCCTACGGCCAGGAGGTCGCCCAGACCATTGCGCGCGTGCGCACCTGGGATCGCCTCGAGAACCAGGTCCGGACCTTCGCCGCCGCCGACTGCGGGTTCGGCTACCGCACCAGCCGGTTCAAGCAGGATCCCGGCCGTCACGTGGTGCTGGCAGTGACCTTCCAGTTCCGGCTGGGCGACCTCGGCGCGCCCGTGCAGTACGCCGAGCTCGCCGATGCCCTCGGCATCGCGACGGGCGAGCGCGCCCCAGCAGCGGACGTCCGCGAAGCAGTTCTGGCCCTGCGCCGGCGCAAGGGCATGGTGCTCGACCCCGACGACCACGACACATGGAGCACGGGGTCCTTCTTCACAAATCCGGTGCTCCCGGCCGCGGAGGTCCCGGACGGTGCGCCGGCCTGGCCGCAGCCGGAGGGGCTGGTCAAGACGAGCGCCGCCTGGCTGATCGAGCACGCCGGCTACGCAAAGGGCTACGGCAACGACCGGGTCCGTCTCTCCTCGCGCCACACGCTGGCCATCACCAACCGGGGTGGCGCCAGCACGGCCGAGCTCTTGGAGCTCGCCCGAGAGCTCCGGTCGGGAGTCGAGGAGCGGTTCGCGATCACCCTGGTCAACGAGCCCGTGCTGGTCGGCTGCGAGCTCTGAGCCAGACACAGCTAGATCGAGCTGTCCGAGCCGCCCGAGTCGGTCGAGCCGGAGACGATCAACAGGGCTACGAACCCGATCACCGCGATGATCGCGAGCACCAGCAGGACCGTGCCGATGATCCCGGTGATCATCCCGGTCCGCGCCTGGCTCTCGCCGCTGAGACGACCCTGTGACGCCTCGATCTCCTTGACCGCCTTCTGTCCCACCGCCCAGGCGAACGGGGAGACGACGAGCGTCAGCCCGCAGGCGAAGAACGCGCCGACCACCCCGACGAGCCCCAGCACCATCGCCAGGGTCGCCTGCGGGTGGGCGGGCGCCAGCGGCGTGTAGCCGTAGGGCGGCTGCACCGGGGCCACACCGGGTCCGGTTTGGTAGTAGTACGGCGGCGGTTGTCCCGGCTGCTGATAGCCGGCAGCAGGCTGGCCGCCGTACGGAGGCTGCCCGGAGGGAGGGCCGGAGGGTTGCTGCGCGTAGGGGTTGGGGTTGAAGGGATATGGGTTCTGCGGGTAGGGCGTGGTGGTGTCCGAGGGAGTCGGTTGAGCCTGCTCGTGGGCACGCTCGGCTGCCTGCCGCTCCCAGTAGCCCACGGGTTGGGTGGGCTCGGTGGTGTCGTCGGCCGGCTGCCCGTCGTCCGGTGCCTGCGGGTTCTCGCCCGGGTAGGTGCTCATGACGTCATTGTCCCAACCACTCGTCGATTTCGCCCAGCCAGGTCGACTTGTCGTCCTCGGCGGCCCGCGAGGCACGGATCGAGGAGCGTGCCAGGTCGGCCAGCTGTACGTCGGTCAGCTCGTGCGCGGCCCGCATCGTGGCGTACTGCCCGGCAAGCCGGGAACCGAACAGCAGCGGGTCGTCGGAGCCGAGAGCGATCGTGGCGCCCGCGGCCATCAGCTCGGGCAGCGGCACCGAGGACAGGTCGCTGTAGACACCGAGTGCGACGTTCGAGACCGGGCACACCTCCAGGGCGATGCCACGCGAGACGATCAGGTCGAGCAGGTCGGGATCCTCGACTGCGCGGATCCCGTGGCCGAGCCGGTCCGCGCGCAGCTCCTCGACGCACACCCGAGCGGAGTCCGGCCCCAGGAGCTCCCCACCGTGCGGGGTGAGCAGCAGCCCGGCCTGCTCGGCGATGCGGAAGGCCGGGGCGAAGTCCCGGGTGCTCCCGCGTCGCTCGTCGTTGGACAACCCGAAACCGACCACGCCACGCCCGACGTACTGGGCGGCGAGCCGAGCCAGCGTGCGCGCGTCCAGCGGGTGCCGAGTCCGGTTGGCGGCGATCACGACCGCCATCCCGATGCCGACGTCGCGGCTGCTCTCCCGGACGGCGTCGAGGACCAGGTCGGTGAACGCGGTCGCGCCGCCGAACCTGGCGGCGTACCCGCTCGGGTCGACCTGGATCTCCAGCCATCGCGAACCGTCCCGCTTGTCGTCCTCGGCGGCCTCGCGCACCAGCCGTCGTACGTCCTCCTCGAGGCGGAGAACCGACCGGGCCACGTCGTAGAGACGCTGGAAGCGGAACCAGCCTTTCTCGTCGGCCCCCGACAGCCGCGGCGGCCAGTCCTCGACGAGAGCGTCCGGAAGGTGGTGGCCGTCCCGCTCGGCGAGCTCGAGCAGGGTGGTGTGGCGCATGGACCCGGTGAAATGAAGGTGAAGATGGGCTTTGGGAAGCCCTTCGATGCTTGCGTGGTTGCCCATCAGGCCAAGACCTTGTGGCTGCCGGTCACGTGTCCCCCTCGCCTCTCTGCATGGAGTCGCCGAGGCGTCGGCCACCGCGTCGAGCACCAGGTCGGTGAAGGCGGTGATGCCGCCGAAGCGGGCGGCGTACCCGCTCGGGTCGACCTGGATCTCCAGCCACCGGCCACCGTCGCGGACGTCGTCCTGCGCGGCCTCGAGCACCAGACGGCGTACGTCGTCCTCGGTGCGCAGGACCGACCGCGCCACGTCGTAGAGTCGCTGGAAAC
>JBDSXU010000127.1:0-4414 GCA_039926005.1 Marmoricola sp. | reverse complement strand
GCTCGGCCAGCGGTCGTCCGGTGCGGTCGCCAGCGCCCGCAGCACGACCGCGTCGAGGAGGGCCGGGACCTCGGCCACGGTGGAGGGTGCCGGGGGCAGGCGCGGGTCGAGCAGCCCGTTCAGGCCGTTGTCGCGGACCAGCCGACCGGTGAGCAGCACGTAGGCGACCGCGCCGAGGGCGTGCACGTCGGCCCGTACGTCGATCCCCTCGCCGCGGGCCTGCTCCGGTGCCATGTACGCCGGCGTACCCACGACCTGGGTCAGTCCGGAGGCGTGCGCGGTCGCCTTGGCCACGCCGAGGTCGGCGACCAGCAGCTCGGTCCGGCCGTGGACCGTTCGCAGCAGGAGGTTCTGCGGCTTGATGTCGCGGTGGATGATGCCGTGGCTGTGCAGCACAGCCAGCCCGGCACCGGCCTGCACGATGATGTCCAGCGACTCCTCGACGCTCGGCCGTCCCTCGGCGATGAGGTCGGCAACGGTGCCGCGGTCGGCGTAGGACATCACGAAGTACGGCGTACCGCTCTCGGTCTCGCCGTTGTCGTAGACCCGCACCACGTGGTCGGCGTCGGCGCGGCGCAGGATCCGGGCCTCCTCGAGGAAGCGCTCCCGGATGTCGAGCCGCTGGGCCCAGTTGTCGGCCAATGCCTTGACCGCCACGTCGGAGTCGAGCTCGTCGTCGTGGTAGCGCCAGACCGTCGCAAAGCCTCCGGCGCCGATCCGCTCGATCTGCCGCAGGCGTCCGAGGCGTTGCGGCAGGGACATGTGGGTAGTGTGCCCGAGTCCTGACACGTCGCTCGACATCACGGGAGCACCCAGTGGCCTCATCATCGAACGACGAGCTCGAGGAAATGGCCCGCGCTGCCGCAGCCGGTGACGAACAGGCCCTCCACGACCTGCTCACCGCGATCGAGCCCAGGGTCAAGCGCCTCGTCGGTCGGATGCTGCTCCACCCGCAGGACGCCGAGGAGGCGGGTCAGGACGCGCTGCTCGCCGTCGCCCGCAACATCTCCAGGTTCGAGGGCCGCAGCAGGTTCACGACCTGGCTGCACGCGGTCGCGAGCAACAGCGCCCGCTCGACGTACCGCTCCCTGAAGCGTCGCTCCCCGGAACAGCCTTCTGGACACGCCAGCGAGGAACTGCCGACCGCAGCGGACCCGCGTACGACGAGCGTGATCGCCGGCAGCCGGCTCGACCTGCTCGAGGCTCTCGAGACCTTGGGTCGCGACCACCCCGAGCTGGTCGAGCCGCTGGTGCTGCGCGACGTCAACGAGCTGGACTACAACGAGATCGCGAGGCTGCTGGACCTGCCGCTCGGCACGGTCAAGTCCCGCATCCACCACGCCCGCACCTTCGTCCGACCGCTGCTTCTCACCCAGGACTGACACGGGGCCTACAGGCCGGACCCGACGGTGAGGTTCCCCTTGGCGGTCGCGACCGGGGTGCACTGTCCCTCCAGGTCACAGCGCTTGATCCACATGCCGCCGCTCGCTGTGTCCTCGTTGTTGCTGCCGTACAGGTAGAGGTGGTCGTTGTCGGCCCACTCGGCGCCGAGCGTCAAGGCAGGCGCCTTCACGGTGGCGACCAGCTTCCGCGGCCCGTCGGAGGCGTCGATGATCCCGAACTCGCCGGGTCCGAACCCGTCGCTGTCGGCGGGAATCGCGATCAGCCGGGTGCCGTCGGGACTGAAGCGCGTCGGGCTGCTGTCGACGCGCCAGTCGCAGGTCTTCCAGGAGACGTGGTGTTTCTTGAGGTACGTCGACTCCAGGTGCAGGCAGGGGTTGGTATCGCCACTGGCGCCCTCCGGACCGACCGCGCCGGTGAGGTAGGAACCACCCGGGGAGAGCGAGAGGGCGTCGTACCCGATGCCGATGATCTTGCTGTGACCGGTGTCCGGGTTCCAGCGGACCAGGTCGATCTGGGTCCCGATGTCTTGGGAGATGAGTACGTCGTGACCTGCGAAACCGGGAGTCAGGACCGGTGATCCCTCGGTCGCGTAGACGCCCGTCACCTTCGTGGTGGGCAGGCTCCAGACCTTGACCTGGCCGGCGTTGACGTCGTACGCGGCGACTCGCCTGCCGTCCGCGTCCGGGTCCCAGGAGCTCACCTCGGCCAGGCGCCGGGCCGGTGTGGAGTCCGTGAGCCACCACAGGTTGAACGTGACGAAGTCCTCCACGGAGGCGCTGGTGGCGACGAGCCATCCGTCGCCTGCACGGGCCAGTCGCTGGACGCGACCCTTGGGGAACGCGACGACGCGCGTGCCGTCGTGGATCTTGCCACCCTTGGCGTACAGCAGCGGCTCGTTGGTCTCGGCGGGTCCGGGTTCAGCCACTGCCGAGGGGCTTGATGTGGAGGTGGCGGAGGGTGAGGCGCTGGGCGTGACCTTGGACGTGACCTTGGGCGTGGCCTTCGGAGTGCGTGATGAGACCGGGCTCGGAGTCGTGCCTGTGTCCTCGCCGCGCACGACCGCGGAGACCGTCCCGCCGGCGATGCCGACGATGCCGGCCGCGATCAGGGCTACAGCAGTGGTGCGGTTCATGGCGTCCCCCAGGGCTCGAACTAGATACCTACACCTGTGAGAGGTCGGGGACGGGCATTTGGTTCTCGAAGAGGTCCACGGACCCCCGAAGGCCGAAGGATCAGGCTGCGCGGTGCAGGCGGTCCCAGAGGCGGATGTTCGTACGCCGTGGCTCGATCGTCTCCTCGGTGATGACCTGCGCCGACGCCGCGATATCGGCCACGACTCGCTCGGCCGCTGTGCGACCGTCGGCGATGTGCTGGGCAGTGAACGAGAAGTCGGTCATCCGGGCACCGAGGTCAGGGGTCGTCATGCGGTGAACGGCAACCCGGACCCCGAGGTCAGGCTCCGGCCGAACCCGCGTTGCCACCCCGAGGCTGGCAACGAGGATGTCGATGGGGGTGCGTCCGCGGGGAAGCCGCGCCGGAACGCTGGCGTCGAGGACGAAGACGCGGGTGGGGGCCAGGTCGGCCGCTCCGCTGATCGGCACGAGGTCCGAGACGCCACCATCCACGTGGGGCCCGGGGTAGCCGCAGCTCGCGGGCAGCGTGACCGGGGCGAAGACGGCGGGAACCGCGGCCGAGGCGAGGAGCAGCTGGTCGAGGTCGCCGTGACGGTGGTAGACCGCGCTGTTGCCGGCCAACGGCGTGGTGACGACACGGACAGGAGTAGCGAGGTCCTCGAGGCGCTCGGCCGGGACCCACTGGGCGATCAGGCGAGCCAGGCCTGCGGAGGAGAACAGGTAGGGGCGCTGGCGGAGAAGGTGTCCCACGCGGGTCAGGGTGCCGCCGGGGAAGATGTCCTGGGTGCCGAGCTCCAGCCACCTGGCCTTGAGCTCATGGACTCGGGCGCTGTCGGCGCGGAAGCCCATGAACGCCGCGTTGAGCGCTCCGACCGAGGTGCCCACGAGGGCGTGGGGGAGGATGCCGTGCTCGAGGAGCACTTCCATCATCCCGACCTGTACGGCGCCGCGTGCGGCCCCACCGGACAGCACGAATACGTTGCGCTCTTCTCCCGAGGATTCTGACCTGGTGTTCATAACGCCCTCTCGCGTCGACCCCCGTCGTCTTCCTTGATCCACTATGGCGAGCAAATGTCCGATTTACAGTGAAATCGAACAAAAAGGTGGAGTGGGTCACTTTGCCTGTACTGGAGAGAGGGTTGGAGGAGGCCCTTTGATACGCCAGAGATTCGTCGGGGATACCTGCGACACTGCGCGAGGGCGAGGAAAAGGGTGGGAATGCGCGTCGTCTACAACAGCTTCCACGGCAGGTTCTCCGACAACCCTAGGGCCCTCTACGAGGGGCTGCGTGGTCGGACCGGACTCGAGCACGTGTGGCTCGCCGACAGGGCCCATCTCGCCGCCTTCCCCGAGGACCTGTCCAAGGTCGATGTCGACGGCCCCGAGGCGCGCGCTGCGCTGGAGTCCGCCGACCTCGTGATCGCCTGCTCCCACATCGAGGTGGAGTGGGACAAGCAGCCGGGCACGACCTATCTCCAGACCTGGCACGGCACTCCGCTCAAGCGGGTTCACTACGACGTTCTGTGGGCACCGCCGGGTCGGTTGGACTACCTCGACCGTGACATCGCGAAGTGGGACCTGCTGCTGTCGCCCAACGCCGTCAGCACGCCGCGACTGCGCAAGGCGTTCGCCTACGAGGGCGAGGTGCTGGAGACGGGATACCCGCGCAACGACCTGCTCAGCTCAGACCGGATGGCCGAGGTCGGTGTGCGCGTGCGGGCGGAGCTCGGGATCGCGGACGCCGTCACCGCGGTCCTCTACGCGCCGACGTGGCGCGACGACGACGTGCAGAGGGACACGACGTCCGACGTCCCCTTCGCCGTGGACCCCTCGGCCTTCGCGTCTGCTCTGGGTCCCGGGCAGGTGCTGCTCGCCCG
>JBDSXU010000126.1:0-2652 GCA_039926005.1 Marmoricola sp. | reverse complement strand
GCTGTTCCTGGCCTTCCCGTTCGAGGCCTACGGTACGGCGGCGCAGCGCTCCGACCTGATGGGCCGCGCACTTGGCTGGTTCGGCACCCCGTAGCACGCAGGCCGAGCTGTTCGACATGACCTTGTTTCGACACAGAGCGGAGCCTCAGCGTTCGTGGGTGTGGTCCCCGTGCTCGCCGAGCTCTGCCTCTCCGGCCCCGGTGTGACAGAGCTCGCCATCGGCCGTGATGGAGGGCGGGACATCGATGGACGGGTTCTGGTCGAAGAACCCGAACGGCTTGAGGAAGAACGCGATCGTGTCCACTGGCATGATCGGCCAGTCCTCGACCCGGGTGACGTGATGGATTCCGAAGACGTACCAGAGCACCACATCGGTGTTCTCCAGCGGCTCATCGTCCCTGATCCAGCGAGTCATGCCGTCGTCCTGCTCCGACTGGGTCGGGTAGGCACCGCAGGGCCAGCGTTCGTCGTCGTGCTGCTGCGTCACCCAGACCGTGTGACCGATCACCGGCGCCCGTAGAAACTGTGGGGTGTCCCGGCCCATCATCGGCGGGATCGACGCGGTTGGCACCAGCTTGTACGCCGGGTTGGTCCCGACCGAGTTGGTGCGGTTCGGGTTGACCACCTTCCACGACCGCTGAGTCGCCCAGTTGAAGTCCCGAGCCGACTCCGCCTCGGAGGTGACCGGAGTGGCCTCGGTGACCACAGCCAGTCCATAGGGGTTCTCCTCGGACACCGGCAACGCCTTCGAGTCGACTTCCATCACGGTGTTCTGGTCGCCGTCGATGTCGAGGTCCAGCCGGGCGACCAGGAAGTGCTGGTGGAACGGCGCGTACGTCCGGTTGTCGACCACGGTGCCTGTCGCCGGAGGGGAGCCCTTCTCGGCGTACGGCGTGGTGACCATGAGCCCGGTCGCACGCACCTCGCACTCGATGTTGCCGTCCTGGTAGAAGCGCCAGTAGACGAGGTACTCGTAGTTCGCGACGGTCGCGTGGCACGACACCACCAGCCGACGCATCCGCCTGACCTCGGCTCCCAGTTTGTGGTCGACGTGCTTCCAGAGGACGGCGTTGTCCTCCTCGTGCAGGCAGATTGCGTTCTTGATCGTGTACGGCTCGCCCCTCGTGTCGTGCAGGACCGCGTCCAGGTAGCGGATCTCGCCGAGACAGTCGCAGCCGAGCTCCAGCGACGTGGTCATGAAGCCGAGGCCCCACTCGCCGATGTCGAACGCCGTACGCCGGTAGTGGTCGAACGAGGCATCGCGATAGGGGACGACCATCTCGGTGAACGACATTCGGTAGGCGATCTCGCGCCTGGTCCCGTGGTCGTCGTAGGCCACCTGGTAGATGACCGGACCCTCCCGGTAGTTGAAGCCCAGCCGCATCGTCCAGTTCTGCCACGTGAGCTCGGTGCCCTCGACGGTGAAGGAGACGCCTTCGGCCTGGGTGATGTGCAACGGGGCCAGGTCGGTGCGCTGCTCGCCGGTCCAGGCGCCGGGGACGTACTCGGCGTCGACCTCTGGCTGGCCGTGGTCATGGTCGTTCTCGAGCTCGAGCAGCTCGAGCGTGTTGACGTCGACGACCACCTTGAGCCCGGACACCGGGTGCGCATAGGGATTGCCCCCGGGGGACTCGCGGTACCAGATGTCGCACCAGCCGAGCCGCCGGTCGTGCCACTGCTCCGGCATCAACGCCTTGCCGTAGGTCCACACCTCGATGGTCACCAGCGACATGTCGGCGATGCCCCGAGCCGCCAGGGCCGCGATCACGTCGGGGTGGGCCCGCATCGCCTCGTCGACCTCGTGGTACTCGTCCACGGTGAAGTGCGGAGTGACGTCGGGAACGTGTGTCCACGACACCACCTCGTCGCCGGTCAGGTCGACGACGGCCTCCCACGTCTGGTTGTCCTCGCGGTTCCACAGCACGGCGAGCGCGGTGCGCGGCACGGTGTCGCCGGAGCGCCAGGCCTTCACACCGGCCTTGGGCGGCTCCTGAAGCTCGATGGAGGCGAACCGCCACGATTGCGTCAGGGACCTGTCACGCCGCAAGGTAGTGGCTGTCTGGCGGATCTCCACCTCGTCGAGCGGTTCGAGCGGATGCTGCGCCATTGGTTTCTCCCGCGTCGGAGGGAACGCTTCAGCACTGTCGGTTCGCACTATGCCACGGTGGCGCCGAGGCCGAACAGGCCCGAACATGCGCGTAGTACCCGGCTGTCGAGGGGACCCCGAGAACGGCCTAGATTGGCAAAAACTGGGAGCCCAGAGCGCCTACGACGGAGGGTGAACATGTCGGAGAAGAAGATCGCCTCGAGCCACGAGATGCCCTGGATCGAGGCGCAGGACACCAGCATGTCGAACAACAAGCTCGCCTTGGTCGGGGCCGCCGGGCTGAACCCGAGGAAACGCTTGCTGTCGCCCCGAGTCGCGGATGAGGCCGGCCAGCCGCGAGTTGAGCTCCTCGGCCGGGAGGGCCCGATGTCGAGGGGCACCAGGTCCATCCGCAGGCGGTTCTCGGCGTACGCCAGGACACTGCGGACCATCAGGATGGACCTGTGATCCGTCAGCTGCCCGTCTTGCCCGTGTTGCCCGGGAGTGCGTCGCGATCTGCCAGAAGTGGTCTTGACGGGTCCCAGGTCGTCCCGTCCCGATCGTCC
>JBDSXU010000125.1:0-4026 GCA_039926005.1 Marmoricola sp. | reverse complement strand
CTGCCGTCGACCGGCCAGTCAAGACCAGATCCAACCCACGGAAAACTCCGAAGCGCCGTTTCTTGCTCCGTGCCGGCGAGCGAGCCGTTCACGTGTTGGCCACTTTGGAGGAGTCAGTTGCCCGGATCGCGATGCTTCTTCTCCTCAGCCGAGGTGCTGCTCTTGTGATGCAACCCGACGAGTCTGGTCTACGGCTCGCTGTCAGTGCTCGTCGCCGCCGGCTACCTGCTCGTGGTGGCCGGAACCGGCGTCATCGTGGGTGACCGGGCCGGCCGTACTCGCGCCGATCGTCTGTGCTGCGCTGGTCGCATTGCTCGTGGGTCCGCTGCGGGCCCTGGGCGCGTCAGCGCGGGCTTCCCCCTGTCGGCAGGGGTCACGGCGTGAGCGGGGTCGGGGTGCTGGTGGCCGACGACCACCCGATGTTCCGCGACGGCGTACGCACGATGCTTGCCGCCACCGACGACCTGGACCTCGTCGCCGAGGCGCGCGACGGTACCCAAGCGCTGGAGTCGCTCGTGGAGCACCCGGTCGACGTCGCGCTGCTCGACGTGAACATGCCCGGTCTGTCGGGCATCGAGGTGGCGAGCATGATTGCCGTCGACTTCCCCGACGTGGCCGTGCTGATCCTCACGATGTTTGCTGACGACGCATCGGTGATCGCCGCCTTGCGTGCCGGCGCTCGCGGCTACGTGCTCAAGGACGCCGAGCGCGACGACCTGCTCCGGCCGATCCGCGCCGTTGCCCAGGGCGAAGCGATCTTCAGCCCATCGGTCGCGTCGCGGGTGCTGGACTTCTTCGCGCATCGGCACCCCTCGGTTGCCCCGGAGGAGTTCCCCATGCTCACCTCGCGGGATCGTGACGTGCTGCACCTGATCGCCCAGGGTCGCTCCAACCCCGCCATCGCTGCCCAGCTCGGGCTTTCGCGCAAGACCACCAGCAACTACGTGTCCGCGATCCTGACGAAGCTGCAGGTCGGCAATCGCGCCGAGGCCGCGGAACGGGCCAGGGCACACAAACCAGGTCCGGCCTAGCGCGGCACTGCCTGGAGGTTGGCGACGTTGACCAAGGAACACAATCAGATCCACGTGGAGCGCGCCGATCGAAGGTTCAAACACGCCGCGATGCACAGGGCGAAAGATGCGTCATACCGCGAGCGAGACGGACACCTTCACGCAAGCCTCGGTCCCAGGCCGGACTGGGTGCAGTTGATCGGGGGCGACGATCGGGAGGCGAACGGGGACCGTCGAGCTGGTAATACCCGAAGAGGTGGTCGGGGGTTGGTACCGTTCGTGATCGGGTTCTACTGGTGCGCTTCGGCATCCCTCGGGGGGATGGTCGTCTCTCGGGGCGGTCCTTGGCGATTGATGAAAGGAATGCCGCGACCGTGCCGTCAACGTGGTTGGTGACCGGTGGCGACGTTACATCGGCGCGCACGTGGTTCGCGCGTTGCGCTGCTGCGGTGGCTATGGCGTCGTGGTGGTCGATGACCTCTCGTCGGATTCGGTTGACGGGGTGGGCGCCGACGTCGCGAGGGAGCGGGGCCCGGTGCCAGATCGTGCACTTCTCCTGCAGGTGCTTCGAGATCACCAGGTCGACGCCGTGATGCATCTGGCTGCTCGCAAGTCGGTTCCGGAGTCGATGATCGACCCGCGCCACCGTATCCGGGACGACTACGGGATGCTCACCGTTGTCGAGGCGATGAAGGACGCCGGCGTCGGCTGCCTGGTGCTGGCATCGTCTGCCGCGCTCTACGGTGAGTCTGCGTCGGGCAGGGTGGAGGAGGACGCGCCCCTGGTGCCGTCGAACCCGTACGGCGAGATCAAGCTGGCCTGTGAGTGGATCGCCCGGGACTTCGTCCGCGTGCCCGGCCTGCGGTCGGTGAGCCTGCGGTACATCAACGTCGCCGGCGCGGAGGCCTCCCCGGTGTTCGCGCCTGTCCGTGCAGGGGATCCGGCGGACGTGGTGGCCAGCGAGTGGTCTGCGGCATCCCCGAGGCGGGACGGCGTCGTCATCCCGCTACGAGCGCGCCACGAGCCGGGCGGTCGCCGTGACCGCGTCGTCGTGGTCAGCGCGAGCGTGGGTGCGGGGCACAACGGGGCAGCCCGGGAGTGGGCATCGCGGTTAGAGCTGGCCGGCTATCGGGTTGAGGTCCACGATTTCCTCGACCTGCTGCCAGCACGGGTCGGGGCGGGTATGAACCGGGCCTACGAGCTGATCCTGCGCTGGGCGCCTTGGGCCTATGAGTTGATCTATCGGGCCTTCGAACGCCGCTTGGGTGCCGACAGCTTGAGTCGGGCGCTGCTCGCCAGGTTCCGCGGCCGTCTTGCCGACCTGGTCGATGACGATACCGTGGCAGTGTTGTCGACCTATCCGCTGGCGAGCCAGATGCTGGGCCAGTTGCGCAAGAGCGGCGCTCTGACCATCCCGACTGCGACCTTCCTCACCGATTCCTCGGTGCATCGGCTGTGGGTGAGTCGCGACGTCGATGTGCACTTCGCGTTGCACGCTGTGGCGGCGGATCAGGCCGCGCGGATAGGCGCCCGACAGACGGTCGTTTCCGGGCCACTCGTGCCGGGTCGGTTCGGTCCTGGCAGCGCTGAGGACCGGCGGGCCGCCAGAGCTGCCTTCGGTCTGCCTGCCGATGGTCGACTCGCACTCCTGGTGGCCGGGTCGTGGGGTGTGGGCGATGTCGAGAAGACTGCACTCGACATCCTCCGGGGCGCAGTGGCGACACCGGTCATCGTGTGCGGACGCAATGAGAAGCTCCGCGAGCGCCTCACCGACCTTGGCATCGGGTATCCGCTCGGCTGGGTCTCTGAGATGCCGACCCTGCTGCACGCGGTGGACGTGCTGATCGAGAACGCGGGTGGGTTGTCGTCCCTGGAGGCGATGGCTGCCCAGGTGCCGGTCGTCACCTACCGGCCGATCCCCGGCCACGGACGCACGAATGCAGCCGCGTTGCAGGCCGCCGGGGTCGCCCGCTACGTCACCCGGACCCGCGACCTGGCCCCGGCGATGCGCGAGCTCCTCGAGACCGCGGCCGGCGCCGACCAGGTAGCCCGTGCCCGGAAACTGTTCGACAGCGATCCGCTGGTCGCCTTCGAACGACTCGTCCACGACGCCTCGGAGGCACTTGAACCGGCCGAGGATGAGCTGGCGGCACGACGGGCGCGGGGCAGTCGCCGACGGGGGCGGGCGATCCGTGCTGGGGCGGCAGCAGTGGTGATGGCTCTCGCCGGGACGGTGGGTACAGACATCGCCGTTGCTGACGGCTTCGGCGCGATCCGGGCAGGCAAAGGCACCACCAGCTACCTGATCGTCCACCCGGGCCCGACCACACCGATGGGCACTGCAGCAATCGCGAGCCTCAGGCAGACCGGCGCCAGTGTTGCGGTCGACAGCGCATTCATCCGCGACCGCCCGGAGGTGGTCTCCGCGCTGTCTGACGCCGGCGTACCGATCATCAACGCCGCCGGCGGGCCGCCCTACCGCACCGGCCTGATCCACGGCCGCGGAACCATCCGCACCACCGCAACCGGCATCGCTGACCGCACCGAGAAGCGCCCGGACCTGTACCTCTCGGGCCGCAAGCTCGACGCTGCGGACCTCGCGCAGGTCGTCGCGCTTCACGAACGAGTCGTCCAGGCGTCCGTCACACTCACCTCGGCCCAGCCTGCCGACCGGTTGCCTTCCGGGCACATCGCACTCGTCGAGTGCAGCCCACCGAACGCGGCCTGTGACCTGCCGTCGCTGCTCACCGCCTTTGACCAGCGGGCTGCGGCGGCTGGCTTCACCCTCGGCTCGGTCGAGAGCCTGCGCCACCGATGACACCACCGGCGATCCTCAGGCCCATCGCCGTCACCGCCGCTGCTGGGTGCGCGACCCTAGTGGCAGCGCAAGCGGCGCCGGTACTGACCTCGCTCCGGCCCCTTCGCAGACGGCTGCTTCCGGATCTGGCCGGCGAGGGGAGACCAGATCACGTCGCGCTCACCTACGACGACGGTCCAGACCCGCTCTCGACCCCCC
>JBDSXU010000124.1:0-2282 GCA_039926005.1 Marmoricola sp. | reverse complement strand
GATCGCACCCACTCGAGCTCGCGCTCGAGCATCCTGGCGCGCTTGACGTCTTTTTGCCCCTCGATCTTGAGGCGGTCCTTCTTGGTCTCGAGGTAGGTCGAGTAGTTGCCCTCGTAGGGGTGGGCCTTGCCGCGGTCGAGCTCGAGGATCCAGCTGGCCACGTTGTCGAGGAAGTAGCGGTCGTGGGTCACTGCCAGCACGGCCCCGGGGTAGGACGCCAGGTGACCCTCCAGCCACTGCACGGACTCCGCGTCAAGGTGGTTGGTGGGCTCGTCGAGCAGGAGGAGCGAAGGCTGCTGCAACAGGAGCTTGCAGAGAGCGACCCGGCGACGCTCACCACCGGAGAGGTGGTCGACGATCTCGTCCGGCGGGGGGCAGCGGAGCGCGTCCATGGCCTGGTCGAGCCGGCTGTCGAGGTCCCACGCGTTGGAGTGGTCGAGGTCGGTCTGCAGGTCACCCATCTCGGCCAGCAGGGTGTCGTAGTCGGCGTCGGGGGCGCCGAGCTCCACGGAGATCTCGTTGTAGCGGTCCAGCTTGCCCTTGATCTCGTGAACGGCCTCCTCGACGTTCTCGAGCACTGTCTTGCCCTCGCTCAGCGGCGGCTCCTGTTGGAGCATGCCCACGGTGGCGCCGGGGTCGATGATGGCGTCGCCGTTGTTGGCGTGCTCCAGCCCCGCCATGATCTTCAGCAGGGTCGACTTGCCGGTGCCGTTGGGCCCCACGACACCGATCTTGGCGCCGTGCAGGAACGAAAGCGTGACGTTGTCCAGGACAACTTTGTCGCCGTGGGCCTTGCGGACATTGCGGAGGGTAAAGACGTATTCAGCCATGATTCCGCAAGCCTACGGGGCAAACCGCTGCGAACCGATTCGGGCCGAGGCCGACCGGCGCCCCGGCCCGGAACGTCAGGCCGCCGGTTGCACCGGGTCCCCGGCGGCATCGAGCTGAGGGCCTTGGGCCTCGTAGGCGTGCACCATCTCCCGGACGGCCTCGTTGTCGCGCGGGTCGCGGGGGGTGGCCCGGGCGGTCTTCTCGAAGCTGCTGGTGCCCTTGTTGAGGTCATGCCCCACGAAGGTCGCGTCGATGAGCCACGTCACGGACTTCGGCTGCCCCTCCCGCTCCCAGACGTCGACCCGGACCCGGCCGTGCACGACGACGGCGTCCCCGCACTTGATCGAGTCCTTGACGTTGTGGCCGAGCCCGCGCCAGCAGTTCACCGTGAACCAGGACGTCTGCCCGTCCACCCAGTTGCCGCCCTTGTTGTAGCGCGGTGTGGATCCCACCCGGAAGGACACCAGCTGGGTGTCCCCCACGTCGCGGGTGTCCACGTCTCCCCCGACCCATCCCTGCAAGGTCACGTATGACTCGTTCATCTCTGCCTCCTCGGTGTTCGTGGAGACAGTCCACCTGTCGGAACGGACAGTGGCGACCAAGCGGCGCCAGGGCTGTGGACAGGCGGCCTCCAAGGCCGGCCTGTGGATGGGAAGGGGTCAGCCTCGGGCCTTGCGCAGGCCCTCCCAGGTCTGCCGATAGGCCAACAGCTCGGCCGCCACCGGCATGATCACGAGCTCCTCGGCCACCACGGCGACCGCAGCGCGCAACCGCTTGTCGGCCTTCCGCGCTCGCGACTTCGAGCCGATCGAGATGAACAGCCTCGAGAGAAGCGCGAGCACGATCCCGGCGGCAACACCGAGCACGAGCATCAGGGTCGGGACCGGGAAGCCCAGGTAGTCGGGTGTCCCGGGCGTGGGCATCTGGAGGTACGCCGTGCCGGCAAGCACCCCGAGCCAGAGGCCGCCGGCGAGCGCGGTCAGGAGGAGCGCCCATTGCAGAGCCCGGACGCCGCGACACCACAGCGGTGTCCCGGAGACGCCCAGGTCGGTCGTGGTCACGGCCCGGTCGAGCCGGTCGCCGAGGTCGGTGAACCGCGAGGTCGACGCGTCGCGCACCGAGCGGACCCACGGCTGGGCCATCCCTTCGGAGGCCTTGTCGCACAGGTCTCGCACAGTCGTCTCCACCCGCGCCTGTTCGACGTGGCCAGTGGTCGGCATCGACGAGCGGGCGGCAGCCATGAGGTCCTTGCCGGAAGTGCCGCGGTCGAGGTGCAGCCGTCGGAGCGGATCCGGCTTCAGTCGGGCCACCCAGGCGGTGAGCGGCCAGCCGGTCGCCCGTCGAGCCCGGATCACCGTGGCCCGGCGTACGGCATCCACGATGATCGGAACGCCCGCGGCATCGGTGAGCGCCTCGACGAGCTCCCGCCGGTCCTTGGTCGCCAGCTCACG
>JBDSXU010000123.1:0-3553 GCA_039926005.1 Marmoricola sp. | reverse complement strand
GAGATCACCCTTGTTTGATAGGGAATTCTCGAAATAGTTGTAGCTGTTCAGGTGCAGGCGGGATCCAGGGTGAGCCGGTGAGGAGTTCGGCCATCCCGGGGGGCCACCCGGCTCCGGTGGCCCGGCGATCCCCGGCGATCCGTCCAGCTCGCGGAGGTGATGGCGTCACTCCATACCGTCTAGTTCGAGACTGTTTCGGTGGTCAGGACCCTTACGGCTGGTGGTTTCGAGACGCTCGCCGGGCGCTCGCAACTCAACCAAGTGTGGTGATGTCGCCTACCTCCTGCTGGGCGGCACGTAGGGTCGACAGCGTGAGCGTCGCAACCCCACTGGCTGACTCCCTTGGCGACCGCTTCGCCCGGGAGCTGCCGGAGATGGCCGTCCGGTGGCGGGCAGCGGAAGCACCCGATCCGCGGCTGCTCATCCTCAACGAGCCGTTGGCGGCAGAACTGGGCCTCGACCCCGACTCGCTGCGCACCCCGGAGGGCCTGCGCCTGTTGGTGGGCAACCTTGTCCCGCGCGGCACCAGCCCGGTGGCGCAGGCCTACGCCGGACACCAGTTCGGCGGCTTTGCCCCCCGCCTGGGTGACGGCCGCGCGCTCCTGCTCGGTGAGATCACCGACACCAGGGATCGTCTGCGCGACCTCCACCTCAAGGGTTCAGGGCGCACGCCGTTCGCTCGTGGTGGCGACGGACTCGCGGCGGTCGGACCGATGCTGCGCGAGTACGTCGTGAGCGAGGCGATCCACGCGCTCGGGATTCCCACAACCCGTTCGCTCGCCGTGGTCGCGACGGGAAGTCCGGTGCGCCGCGAGACCGTGTTGCCGGGTGCCGTGCTCGCCCGCGTCGCGAGCAGCCACCTGCGCGTGGGCAGCTTCCAGTACGCCCGCGCCACCGGCGACATCGAGCTGCTCCGACGCCTGGCCGACCACGCGATCAGCCGTCATCACCCCGGAGTCGCGGAGGAACCCCATCCCTACCTGGCATTCTTCGAGGCCGTCGTCGCCGCGCAGGCCTCGCTCGTGGCCCAGTGGATGCTGGTGGGCTTCGTTCACGGCGTGATGAACACCGACAACATGACGATCTCGGGCGAGACCATCGACTACGGCCCGTGCGCGTTCATGGAGGCCTTCGACCCGACCAGCGTCTACAGCTCGATCGACGGGGGCGGGCGCTACGCCTACGGCATGCAGCCGGTCGCCGCGGAGTGGAACCTCGCCCGGCTGGCCGAGGCCCTTCTCCCTCTTCTTCACGAGGACCAGGATCAGGCGGTCGCACTCGCAGTGGACTCGCTCGGCGCGTTCAAGGGGCAGTACGGCGACACCTGGTCGGCCGGGATGCGGGCGAAGCTGGGCCTTCCCGACGGACTCGAGGACGCAGTGGCCGCGCCACTCGTCGACGACCTGCTCACCCTGCTGCAGGCGAGCCACGTCGACCACACGTCCTTCTACCGCAGGCTGGGCGCAGCAGCCCGCGGCGACCTGGGCCCGACGCGCGGCCTGTTCCTCGATCTTGCGGCCTTCGACGACTGGGTCGACCGCTGGCGGGCGACGGGTCCTGATGCCAGCGCGATGGACCTGGTCAACCCCGCCTACGTCCCGCGCAACCACCTGGTCGAGGAGGCGCTTGCGGCTGGGACGGACGGGGACCTGGGCCCGCTCACCTCCCTCCTGGAGGCGGTGACGTCCCCGTTCACCCTGCGCCCCGGCCTCGAGCGCTACGCAGCCCCTGCCCCGGAGGACTTCGGCGTCTACCGGACCTTCTGCGGCACCTGAGGGCGCATCGGGTCCCTCGCCACCGGCGTCGCCTGGTCCTTTGTCCGCGCGAACCTGACTCAGATCCTCTCGATGATCGTCCCTGTCGCCATGGCACCACCGGCACACATCGAGATCAACGCCCGGGTGGCGTCTCGGCGCTCGAGCTCGTGCAGGGCCGTCGTGATCAGGCGGGTGCCGGTGGAGCCCACCGGGTGGCCCAGGGCGATCGCGCCGCCGTTGAGGTTGGTGCGTTCGAGGTCGGCGCCGGTCTGTTGTGCCCAGGAGAGTACGACGGAGGCGAACGCCTCGTTGACCTCGAACAGGTCGAAGTCGTCCAGGCTCATCCCGGTGCGCTGGAGCAGTCGCCTGGTCGCGTCGATCGGACCGTCGAGGTGGTAGTAGGGATCCGAGCCGACCAGCGCGTGGTCGACGATCCGGGCTCGCGGGGTGAGGCCGAGCGAGTCGGCCAGGCCGGAGTCCATCAGCAGCACGGCCGAGGCCCCGTCGCTGATCTGCGAGGACGTGCCGGCCGTTTGCATGCCGTCGGGCAGCACGGTCCGCAGCTCGGCCAGGCCCTCGAGCGTGGTGTCGCGGAGCCCCTCGTCGACGGAGACTCCCGCAAGGGGAGTGATCTCCCTCTCGAAGCGGCCCTCATCGACGGCGACCCTGGCCTTGCGCTGGGACTCGACGCCGAAGGCCTCGAGGTCCTCCCGGCTGAGTCCGCGGTTCTGCGCGATCCGATCGGCGCCGAGGAACTGGTTGGGCATGTCGATCGACCACGACTCCGGTCGCGGGTCACCGGCACCCGGGGGGACGTTGGCGCCGAGCGGGATGCGGCTCATCGACTCGACGCCGCAGGCGATGCCGACCTGGATGGTGTCGGCCCTGATCATGTCGTTGATCAGGTGGGCGGCCTGCTGGCCCGACCCACACTGGGCGTCGATCGTCGTGGCGCCGGTGGGCTGGGGGAGCCCGGCGTGCAGCCAGGCGCGTCGCACCATGTCGTTGGACTGCTCGCCTGCCTGCGAGACGCAGCCGCCCACGACCTGCTCGACGAGCACGGGGTCGACCCCGGCGCGGCGGAGCACCTCGCGCTGGACATGGCCGAGCAGTTCACTTGGGTGCACACCCGCGAGCCCGCCGTTGCGCTTGCCGAGCGGAGTGCGGACGGCGTCGATGATGACCGGGTTTCCCATGGTCCAAAACTAGAACAGGTTCTGATTTGCGGCAAACCTCACACCCATCTGCGGCGTGCCGGCCCTTCCTGACAAACCGAAGAGTATGTAACGATCTGAGACTAGAACGTGTTTCAGATTCCTGGAGGTTTCTGCTGTGACCGCATCGCCCGCCCTACCCACGGGGTTCGACCCGACCGACCCGATGCTCTGCGAGGACGCCATCCCGCTCGGGGAGTTCATGGAGCTGCGGAAAGCCTCGCCGGTGTGGCGGGTCACCCAGACCGAGGGGGCCAGCGCCGGCTTCAACGACGACGGCTACTGGGCTGTGACCAGGCACGCGGACATCGCTGCGGTCTCCAAGAACAGCAAGGACTTCTCCAGCGCCGAGAACGGCGCCATCATCCGTTTCGGGCCGGACATGACCCGCGACCAGGTCGAGCTGCAGCAGATCATGCTGATCAACCAGGACCCACCCGTGCACACCCGTACGCGCCAGCTGATAAGTCGCGGATTCACGCCTCGAGCGATGAACGCACTGCACGAGGTGCTGATCGGGCGCGCGAACACGATCATCGACGACGCCCTCGCCAAGGGGGAGGGCGACTTCGTCTCCGAGGT
>JBDSXU010000122.1:0-12357 GCA_039926005.1 Marmoricola sp. | reverse complement strand
CGGATGGCGAGGATGCCGAAGACCCGGTCGAAGACGCTCTCGATCTGGAGGAGCTCACGGACCAACGCGCGGTAACGCTCCTCGAAGATGTGCAGCGGCGTGACCACTCCGGGGAACACCACCGCGTTGAGCGGGAACAACGGCACCGTGGTCACCCGAACAATCTAGGGTGCCTACCGCTGGGGCGGCTACCGGTCCGCGGATCAGGCGTGCAGGGTGACACCGCAACGCGGGCAGTGGGCCGCGTGGGAGCATTCCAGCGCCTGGCCGCAGGCGCACGTGCGCTCGAGGGCCACCGCCCACGCTCCGTGTAGTTGGGCCTGCTGCTCGGTCAGCGCCGGGGCGGGAGCCCGGAGGACAGCCGTGGTCGCCGTGCTTCCCATCACGCACCTCCGCGGTCGCTGGGCCGATCTCCTGACAACAGGTATTCGGAGCCGACGCCCTCACGGATGTCTCCGATCGAGGGTCCAGGGCTGACTTTCGTCCCGGTCGCGACCAACGTCGACCGACGGCGTGACCTTCGAGGTCGCTACTTCGAGGGCAGGGACCGGGCGTAGTTCAGGCCGATCTCGACCCACTGCTGGAGCTGCTCATCCGTCGCGGCCGCCGACGCAGCTACGTGCAGCCAACCGTTCATCGAGCGACCGCGCATCTCGAAACGAGTGACGCCATCATCACGCACCAATGAATCGGTCTGGCCTGGATCGACGCGCAGGAGCAGCCCGCCCTGCCCGCTGGCGCTGACGGCCAGATTCCCATTGACCAGGAAGGCGTGGCCACCGAACATGCGCCTCTCGGTGAGCCCGTCCGGATCCAGGATCGCCGCCCGAACGCGGTCGGCGAGGTCGTCGTCGTACGTCATGGCTCAGGCTCCCACAGCCGGGTCTGTCCGGGCGTTGGGCTGCGGTCGGGAGCCGGGTGTGGACCCACCTAGACTTGGGCCCATGATTCGCCGGATCGATCTACGCGATGGTGGCGCCGGCGCAGCGCCGGACTACCGCACGCTGGTGCCGCGCGCCGACTTCGACGTCGAGGCAGCGCTGCAGGTGGTGCGACCGATCTGCGACGACGTGCGCGACCGCGGGGTCGCGGCGATCGCTGAGTACTCCGAGCGCTTCGACGCGGTCATCCAGACCGAGATCGCCGTTCCCCCCGAGGCGCTTCGCGACGCGCTGGCCGACCTGGACCCGCAGGTGCGTGCCGGTCTCGCCGAGTCCATCCGGCGGTTGCGGATCACCTGCGAGGCCGAGCTTGGCACCGACATCGTGACCGACCTCGGACCCGGCGCCCGGGTCACCCAGCGGCTGATCCCCGTCGACCGGGTGGGTCTCTACGTCCCCGGTGGGGTGGCTCCGTTGGTCTCGAGCGTGCTGATGAACGTCGTACCAGCCCAGGTGGCAGGCGTCGGCTCCATCGCACTGACCAGCTCACCGCAGAAGGCCCCCTTCGGCAAGTACGGCGTGGGTCTCCCGCACCCCACGATCCTGGCGGCCTGCGAGCTGCTCGGCATCGACGAGGTGTACGCCGTCGGCGGCGCCCAGGCGATTGCCATGTTCGCCTACGGCGCCGGCCCCTGCCGACGCGTCGACCTGGTGACCGGCCCGGGCAACATCTACACGGTCTCGGCCAAGCGGCTGCTCAAGGGCGTCGTGGGGATCGACTCCGAGGCCGGCCCGACCGAGATCGCGATCCTGGCCGACGACACCGCCGACGCGGCGTACGTCGCTGCCGACCTCGTCAGCCAGGCCGAGCACGATCCGATGGCCGCCTCGGTGCTGGTCACCGACTCGACGAGGCTTGCCGACGAGGTCGAGGCAGAGCTCGACAAGCAGGTCGGCGCGACCCGCCACGTCGAGCGCGTTCGCACGGCGTTGTCCGGGGAGCAGTCCGGGATCGTGCTGGTCGACGACGTGACGCAGGGGCTCGAAGTGATCAACGCGTACGCCGCCGAGCACACCGAGATTCACACCGCCGACGCGACCGCCGACGCCGCCAGGGTGCGCAACGCCGGAGCCGTCTTCGTCGGTCCGTGGGCGCCGGTGTCGCTGGGTGACTACTGCGCAGGGTCGAACCACGTCCTGCCGACCGCGGGCTGCGCCTGTCACTCCTCGGGGTTGTCGGTGCGCTCGTTCCTGCGGTCGGTCCACGTCGTCGAGTACTCCCGCGAGGCCCTCCTCGAGGTGGCCGGCCATGTGGTCACCCTCGCCGACGCCGAGGACCTGCCCGCACACGGAGCGGCGGTCAACGTGCGCTTCGGTCGTCCGTGAGAGCCGACGCACCGCAGGGAAGGACCATCTGGCCACCCCTGCGTGCCGAGCTCCGCGACATCACCCCCTACGGCGCTCCCCAGCTCGACGTCCCGGTCGCTCTCAACGTCAACGAGAACCCCTATCCACCCTCGCGCGCCGTGGTGGACGACATCGCCGGTTCGGTCACGCTGGCCGCCTCCACACTCAACCGCTACCCGGACCGCGAGTTCACCGAGCTGCGCACCGGGCTGGCCGGCTACCTCAGCAGGGACGCAGGGTTCGAGGTCGCACCCGAGCAGGTGTGGGCCGCGAACGGGTCCAACGAGGTGATGCTCCAGATCCTGCAGGCGTTCGGTGGTCCCGGACGGACTGCGGTCTCGTTCGCTCCGACGTACTCGATGTATCCCGAGTACGCCCGCGACGCGATGACGACCTGGGTCGCTGGTAGGCGCCACGAGGACTTCAGCTTCGACCTCGACGACGCCCGGCGCCTGATCGGCGCGCACCAGCCGAGCGTGATCCTGCTGCCCTCACCCAACAACCCGACAGGCACCGCCCTGCCGCACGAGGTGATCGGCGAGCTCTGTGCCATCGCTCCGGGTGTGCTGGTGATCGACGAGGCGTACGCCGAGTTCAGGCGCGCCGGCACACCCTCGGCTCTCGAGCTGCTCCCGGAGCACCGCAACCTGGTCGTCACCAGGACGATGAGCAAGGCGTTCGCGTTGGCCGGCGCCCGGCTCGGCTACCTGGCCGCAGCGCCTGAGCTGTGCGACGCGCTGCGGGTGGTGCGCCTGCCCTATCACCTCTCGGCCGTCACCCAGGCCGTCGCGAGCGCTGCCCTGCGGCACGCGGACGAGCTCCTCGGCAAGGTCGACGAGCTCCGCGCCGAGCGCGACCTGACGGTGGAGTGGCTCGTGGACAAGGGGTTCGAGGTCGCGCAGAGCGACGCTAACTTCGTATTGTTCGGTCGGTTCGACGATCGTGAGGCACTCTGGCAGCAGTTGCTGGACCGTGGCGTGCTGATCCGGGTGACCGGACCCGACGGCTGGCTGCGGGTCTCGATCGGCACGGCTGCAGAGATGACGGCGTTCAAGGACGCCCTGACGGAGGCATTGCACATGGAGGAGGGAAAGTGACTCGGACCGCGCGCATCGAGCGCCAGACCAAGGAGTCGAAGGTGCTCGTGGAGCTCGACCTCGACGGGTCGGGTCGCACCGACGTGTCGACTGGAGTGGGCTTCTACGACCACATGCTCACCGCCTTCGGCCGGCACGCCCTGTTCGACCTGACGGTGCAGACCGAAGGCGACACCCACATCGACGCCCACCACACCGTCGAGGACACCGCGATCGCCCTCGGCGACGCCCTGCGGCAGGCGCTCGGCGACAAGTCCGGAATCCGGCGCTTCGGTGACTCACTGGTTCCCCTCGACGAGGCGCTCGTGCAATGCGCCGTGGACGTCTCGGGTCGCCCCTACTGCGTGCACCTCGGCGAGCCTGACGGCCAGCAGTTCGTCAGCATCGGCCCTGGTCAATCGGGAGTCGGCTACCTCGGATCGTTGACCCGGCACGTCTTCGAGACGCTCGCGCACCACGCCCAGATCGCCCTGCACGTGCGGGTGCTCTCCGGTCGCGACCCGCACCACATCGTCGAGTCGCAGTTCAAGGCAGTCGCCCGTGCCCTGCGCGACGCCGTGGCGTTCGACCCCCGTGAGACCGGTGTGCCCTCGACCAAGGGCTCGCTCTGAGCACGTTCGCCCCTCCTCCGGATCGTGCCGTCGGAGCCCCCTCGGTCGCGGTTCTCGACTACGGCTCCGGCAACCTCCGTTCGGTGGTGCGCGCACTCGAGCGTGCGGGTGCCGAGGTCACGCTGACCTCTGAGCGGAAGTCCGCGATGGATGCCGAGGGACTCGTCGTTCCGGGTGTGGGTGCTTTCGCGGCGTGCATCGAGGGACTGCGCGCGGTCAAGGGCCACGAGATCATCGGGCGCCGACTGGCCGGCGGCCGACCGGTGCTCGGCATCTGCGTCGGCATGCAGGTCCTGTTCGAGCGCGGTGTCGAACACGGTGTGGAGACCGGGGGCTGCGACGAGTGGCCAGGCGTGGTCGAGCGGCTGCAGGCGCCCGTCGTACCCCACATGGGGTGGAACACCGTGGAGGTCCCGGAAGGCTCGTCGCTGTTCGCCGGCGTCGAGGACGAGCGGTTCTACTTCGTCCACTCCTACGGCGTGCGCCACTGGAGCCTGGTGACCAACAACCGAACCCGCCCGCCGCTCGTGACGTGGGCAGAGCATGGCGGTGACCGGTTCGTGGCGGCCGTCCAGAACGGTCCGCTGTGCGCGACCCAGTTCCACCCGGAGAAGTCCGGGGACGCGGGCGCGCGGTTGTTGCGCAACTGGGTGCGGGGACTGAGGGGCGCATGAGCAAGGAGCGCGCCCGGCGCCGCGAGGCACGCGAGCGGGAACAAGCCATCGTGGCCTCGGCAAAAGCCTCCAGGGCCGAGCGCCGCGAACGACGCGAGGCCCGCGCCCGAGCGGTCCGGACACTGCTACCCGTGCGCCACTCGCGGCAGACGGGCGTCCTCGCCCAGCGCCGCCGCAAGCAGGTCGGCGGCACCGTCGCGATGCTGCTCGTCCTGAACATTCTCGTCTGGGTGATCTTCCCTGACTGGCCGATGCGCACGATGATCCTGATCCTCAGCCTGCTGGCTGCCCCTGTCCTGCACACCATGTTGTTCCGACGTTGAGCCCGGAGGATCCCCGGATCATGAGCGACCACCTCGAGCTGCTACCCGCTGTCGACATTTCCGAGGGCCGTGCCGTCCAGCTCGTCCAGGGTGTCGCCGGCTCCGAGAAGCGCTTCGGCGACCCCGTCGAGGCCGCGCTGCGCTGGCAGGAGGCCGGCGCCGAGTGGATCCACCTCGTCGACCTCGACGCCGCTTTCGGCCGCGGCGAGAACCGCGACCTGCTCGCGAGGATCGTCGGCAAGCTCGACATCGACGTGGAGATGAGTGGCGGCATCCGCGACGACGACTCGCTCGGCGCGGCCCTGGCTGCCGGGTGTCGCCGGGTGAACATCGGCACGGCCGCCCTCGAGTCACCCGGCTGGTGCGCTGGGGTGATCGCCGAGCACGGGGACCGGATCGCGATCGGTCTCGACGTGCGCGGAGAGACCCTGGCGGCGCGTGGCTGGACCCGCGAGGGCGGCAACCTCTACGAGGTGCTCGAGCGTCTGGACGACCAGGGCTGCGCCCGCTACGTCGTCACCGACGTCAACAAGGACGGCATGCTGCAGGGCCCCAACCTGGATCTGTTGCGCGAGGTCTGTGCGCGCACCGACCGCCCGGTCGTCGCCTCGGGCGGCATCACAGAGCTTGCCGACCTCGAGGCGCTGATGGCTCTGGTCGATGAAGGTGTCGAGGGCGCGATCGTCGGCACCGCGCTCTACGAGGACAGGTTCACGCTCACGGACGCACTGGACCTGACCTGGCCGGGGCGGCGTACGACGTGAGCCTCGCCGTACGCGTGATCCCGTGCCTGGACGTCGATGCCGGGCGTGTGGTCAAGGGCATCAACTTCCAAGAGCTCCGGGACGCGGGCGACCCGGTCGAGCTGGCCAAGGTGTACGACGCCGAAGGTGCCGACGAGCTGACCTTCCTGGACATCTCCGCCTCGCACGAGGGCCGCGCCACGACCATGGAGATCGTCTCCCGCACGGCGGAGCAGGTCTTCATCCCGCTGACTGTCGGCGGCGGGGTCTCGTCGGTCGCAGACGTCGACCGGCTGCTGCGCGCAGGCGCCGACAAGATCGCCGTGAACACGGCCGCGATCCGCCGTCCCGACCTGGTCGCGGAGATCGCCGACCGGTTCGGCAACCAGGTCCTGGTCCTCTCCGTGGACGCACGGCGTGCATCCGGGACCGACTCCGGCTTCGAGGTGACGACCCACGGTGGCCGCACCTCCGCCGGACTGGATGCCCTCGCGTGGGCGGTGCGCGCGGCCGAGCTCGGGGCGGGCGAGATCCTGTTGAACGCCATGGACGCAGACGGGACGCAAGACGGCTTCGACCTCGAGCTGATCCGGCTGGTACGTCGTGAGGTGTCGATCCCGGTCATCGCCAGCGGCGGGGCGGGAGCGCTGGAGCACTTCGCCCCGGCGGTCGAGGCGGGCGCGGACGCCGTACTCGCAGCGACGGTCTTCCACTTCGGCACGCTCCGGATCCCCGAGGTCAAAGGGGCCCTGCGCGAGGCCGGCCACCCGGTCCGCTGACTGGAGCCGACCACGCTCAGCTCTCCGGCACCCAGCAGTACCCGTAGCGCTGTCCCGCGGCCCACTGGGCCCGGGTCGGCCACTCGAAGCTCCAGGTGTACTTCAGGTCTCCGTTCGCGCGTTTGGCAGCGACGTCCTTGCACGCGGAGTTGCCATCGGCCTCGACGTCCTTGGCCAGGTAGCGTGCGTCCCGGGGCAGGTCGAACACGCCGACCGCCCTGGAGCGATGTCGCTCCGAGCACACCACGCGCGAGAAGCCGCCTGCGTCAGGCGCGGTCGCGGTGCCACAGGTACCGAACCGGTCCAGCGCGTCCGTCCGGTCGAGGGCACCCTTCACGCGTGCCGGGAGCTGCAGCAGCTTGCCCTCCGAGCGCAACGCCACGACGTCGCAACGAAACCAGTTCGCACCTGCGTCGGCCTGCTCGAGTGAGGGACTGAACCACACGACCTCGAACCGGCTCAGGCGTTGGGTTGTCTGGTCGCCACCGACGTGGCGACCTGGGTCGTCGGGACAGGCGTGCTCGATCTGGGCACGCACGGTGCGCGAGTCGACGGCGAGCAGATGACCGTCCACCACCGGGGAGAGCTGGCCGACCTTGACGGTGACCGAGGTGTGCGGTCGGCGGCAGGGGACGGGTTCTCCGGTGTCGACGGGGTCGGTGGCCTGAGCAACCGAGAGCGTGTGGCAGCTGCCGACCCGGGGCACGACCGGCGCCGGTGGTGCCGAGGTGACCGATGCGTGGGGACTCGAGCCGGCCGCCCTGTCTGTCTCCTTGGAGGGAGAGGCGGACGAACAACCGAGGCCGGAGACCAGCAGGAGTGGCGCCAGCAGTCCCGCGGCACGACGCGTCGGGCTCATCGGTCCGTCTTCGCCCAGCAGACGGCGCGGCGGTTGCCCGCCTTCCACTCGGCCTGGTGGAACCACGTGTAGCCGTAGTCGTACTCCACCGGGTAGTTCATCCACGCCCCCACCGAGTCCGAGCAGAAGTCGCGCGAGCGGACCTCGCTGATCCTGTCGCCCGGGTAGCGGTCCTTGGCTTCGCCGAGCTTGATCGTCGTGACGGCCCGCCAGTTGTGCGGTTGCGTGCAGTCCAGCTTCTTCGACTTCAGCACAGTCTCGCCCAGTGCGCAGGTCAGCCACTGCTCGGGCGGCTTGGCGCGGAACAGACCCTTCGCGGTGGCAGGCAGCGTGGCGTACTGGCTGGCGTCGGAGGAACCCCCCACGACGTCGCAGTGGTACCACCGGGCGCCCTTCTCCCAGCCTCGCGGGGAGGGACGGAACCAGGCCCAGCTCAGCCGGATCCGCATGGACAGGCTCTCGTCGACGCCCAGGAACCTCTCGAACGCGCGCTGGCAGGTCGAGTAGATCCACTTGCCGTGGCCAGTCGCCTTGTAGTCCTTGCCGGTCGTCTCCGGCAGCGTGCCGACCGCGAAGGTCTGCGAGGTGTGCGGCTTGCTGCACGAGACCGGCTCGGAGCCGTTGCTCGACCTCTCGGTGTCCGCCGGGGTGATGACGTAGCAGGATCCGAGCTTCGGCGGCGTGGTCCTGTCCGCGACCGTCTCGGGCCTCAACGGGGCCGAGCAGGCCTCGAGGAGCAGAGCCGGGAGCATCAGCGCCAGCACGGTGGCACCTCCCGCAGGGGAGTACGGCGAAGCACGTGCTGGTTCCTCCGTCTACTGGGCGAGCAGTGCGGCGATCGTACCGCCGAGTTCGTAGGCCGACTCCGTATCCGCGGTGCTCACCTCACCCATCGCCTCGAGCACGTCATATCCCTGCCGCCAGCCCAGCGCCCCGGTGATCGAGAGCACCGACCGGACCGCACCGGTCGTGTCGTAGCGCCCGTGCACGTAGAGGCCGAAGGGACGCTTGGCGGTGGCGCCGGCGGACTCCGCACCGCTTCCGTCCTCGGAGAGGGCACCGCCGATCTGGAGGAAGGTCGAGTCGAAGACATGCTTCAGCGCGCCGGACATGTAGCCGAAGTTGGCGGTGGTTCCCAAGACGTAGCCATCGGCATCAAGGAGGTCCTGGTGCCCTGCCTCGCCGCGCGCGAAGTCCAGCGCCTCCAGCACACGCACCTCGACGCCCTCGATGGCATCGTCGTTCGCCCCGGCCACGACGGCGGCAGTGAGCCCCGCGAGTGACTTCGTGGGGGAGTGGTGGATGACCAGGAGTCGTGCCATGGTCAGACGCTATCCTCAGCGAACTACCCGCTGGGCCGCCCTGTGGGTGCAGAGACCAGCCGGGGCGGCGTGAACGCCCTCACGCGGGGCGTTTTGACCTTACGATCGGGCGGGGACCGAACTAGGGCCAGGAGGCCCAGGTGAAGGCAATGACCGTGACGACGACCCAGACGACGACCCAGACGACGACCCAGACGACGACAGGGGCAGGCTGAGCTGCATGGACCTGATGTCCACGGGGTCAGCGGACCCGATCGCAGAGGTACGCCGCCTGCGGCGCCAGCTCGCTCGCGAGCGTGCACGTCGCCAGGCCGCCGAGTCGATCGGCGAGCGCGCGACCACCGACCTCTACGACTCCGTTCGCGAGCTGCGCACGGCCCAGGTCGAGCTGCTCGAGCGCGCGGACCAGACGCGCGTGGTCAACGAGCTCGCCCGGGCCCTGCGACACGACTTCGACTCCTCCCCGCTGGTCAACCGGGCAGCGGAGTCTGTCGGTCGAGCCACCGCGGTCGACCGCTGTGACGTCCTCCTCGTCGACGAGCACCTCTACTCCGCCGTCCAGGGCTCGTGGAGCAGCTCACCGGACACCGCGCTGCTACCGCGCCCGCGTTCCTTCATCGACCTGCCCGAGGCGCTGACCTCGTTGCTGCTGGAGGCTGCCCAACGCCTGGCACCGCTCCAGATCGAGCACATCGACGAGGATCCGAGGCTCGAGCCCGTCGGTGCTGCCGAGATCTTCGAGTCGATCGGCGTGCGCGCGCTCGCGGCCGTGCCCATTGCCGTGGGTGACGAGGTGGTCGGCTGGTTGCTGCTGCAGTCGGTCGTCCCCCGAGCGTGGCAGCCGCGCGAGATCGCCATCTGCGACGGGCTCTCGCACGATCTCGTCTCCTCGTTGGTCCAGGTGCACGCGTTCGAGCAGCAACGCGAGTCCGTACGCCGGCTCGAGGAGCTCGACCGGGCCAAGGACGCGTTCATCTCGACCGTCTCCCACGAGCTGCGTACGCCACTGACGAGCATCGTGGGCTATCTCGAGATGTTGTCCGAGGGTGGACTGGGACCGCTGGAGGACGGTGTCTTCCAGGGCGTGGCGATCATCGAGCGCAACGTGGTGCGGTTGCGCGAGCTCGTCGAGGACCTGCTGACCCTGTCGGCCTACGACGAGGCGCAGGTGCACCTCGACCTGCTGCCGACCGATCTGGCCGCGGTCGTGGAGGAGTGTCACCAGATGCTGGTGCCGGCGATCGATGCCAGGAAGCTCGAGGTCGTGCTGGTCATCGAGCCCGGCCTGCCACCCGCGCTGGCAGACCCCGCCCAGATCGAGCGGGTGGTGCTCAACCTGCTCAGCAATGCCACCAAGTTCAGCCACGACGGCGAACGCATCACCATCCGCCTGAGCGCCGACGGCCCCCATGTGGTCCTGAGCATCTCGGACACCGGGATCGGGATCCCGGCATCGGAGCAGGAACGGCTGTTCTCCCGGTTCTTCCGCTCGTCCCTGGCGATGGCGGGGGAGATCCAGGGCTCTGGGCTCGGGCTCACGCTGGTCCAGTCCGTCGTGGAATGGCACGATGGCACCGTCGAGATCGACTCGGTCGAGGGCGAGGGCACCACCGTGACAGTGCGGCTGCCCCAGGCTCCCTGAGAGCGGGAGTGCGGTGATGGTCTCCGAGCGCTGTTATGGTGGATGGGTCATGACGCGCCAGCTCCTCCTTCGCTGCCGCCGCGAGGTCAGCCCGCACAACTAGCGGAGCCGGACCCCTTGCGGCGGTGAGCGTGTGTCCCCGGCGCCCGTCACTCCCCCAAGCGAGAAGACCCATGACTCTGCAGAACTCCGGTTTCCACAACACCCAGCGCCCCAGCGGAATGCCGATCCAGCGCTACCGGGCATTTCCCCCGATCGACCTGCCGGACCGCACCTGGCCCTCGGCGCAGATCACCCGGGCGCCACGGTGGCTATCCACCGACCTGCGCGACGGCAACCAGGCGCTGATCGACCCGATGTCGCCCGAACGAAAGCACAAGATGTTCGACCTGCTCGTGGCCATGGGCTACAAGGAGATCGAGGTCGGGTTCCCCTCGGCCAGCGAGACCGACTTCGCGTTCGTGCGCCAGCTGATCGAACGCGACAAGGTGCCCGAGGACGTCACCATCTCGGTGCTCACCCAGGCGCGCGAGGACCTGATAGAGCGGACGACCCAGTCGCTGGTCGGCGTGCACCACGCGAACATCCACCTCTACAACGCGCTCGCCCCGCTGTTTCGTCGCGTCGTGTTCCGCGCGACCAACGACGAGATCAAGGACATCGCTGTCCGTGGCACCGAGATGTTCATGAAGTACGCCGAAGCCAACCTCGGCCAGACCGTCATCGGCTACGAGTACTCCCCGGAGATCTTCACCAGCACCGAGCTGCCGTTCTCCCTCGAGGTGTGTGAGGCCGTCTCAGACGTCTGGCAGCCTGAGGACGGGCGCGAGATCATCCTCAACCTGCCCGCCACGATCGAGGTCGCGACTCCCAACGTCTACGCCGACCAGATCGAGTGGTTCTCGCGCCAGCTGACCCGGCGTACGCACACCACGATCAGCCTGCACCCGCACAACGACCGCGGCACCGCGGTGGCCGCCACCGAGCTCGCCGTGATGGCCGGTGCCGACCGCGTCGAGGGCTGCCTGTTCGGTCACGGCGAGCGCACCGGAAACGTCTGCCTGGTCACGCTGGGGATGAACCTGTTCAGCCAGGGCATCGACCCGCAGATCGACTTCTCCGACATCGACGAGATCAGGCGCACGGTGGAGTACTGCACCCAGCTGCCGGTGCACCCGCGGCACCCCTACGCCGGCGACCTCGTCTACACCGCCTTCTCCGGCTCCCACCAGGACGCCATCAAGAAGGGTTTGGAGGCGCTCGAGGAGGAGGCCGAGCGGGCTGGCCACCCCGTCGGTGAGCACCCCTGGGAGGCTCCCTACCTGCCGATCGACCCCAAGGACGTAGGCCGCACCTACGAGGCCGTGATCCGGGTCAACAGCCAGTCCGGCAAGGGTGGCGTCGCCTACGTGATGAAGTCCGAGCACAAGCTCGACCTCCCGCGCAGACTGCAGATCGAGTTCAGCCGGGCCGTGCAGGAGCAGACTGACGGTGAGGGTGGCGAGATGACCGCTGCGGCGATCTGGGAGGCGTTCCAGCGCGAGTACCTCATCCGCGAGACGCCGCTCAAGCTCAACTCTGTGCACACGTCGTCTGCCGCGGGGGAGAAGGACCAGCTCGACGTGAACGTCTACGTCGACGGCGAGATGCGCGAGCTGCACGGCTCCGGCAACGGTCCCATAGCGGCATTCGTGGATGCCATCAACGGCCTGCAGTCCGCCGATCGGCCCGATGGCTTCGACGTGCGGGTCCTCGACTACGCCGAGCACGCGCTTTCCTCAGGCGGCGACGCTCTCGCTGCTGCCTATGTCGAGTGCGCCGTCGGGGACGAGCTCCTCTGGGGCGTGGGCGTGGACGCCAACATCGTGACGGCCTCGCTCAAGGCCGTCATCTCGGCGGTCAACCGAGGCTGAACCGGGCAGTCGAGGCCGGGACCGGCGCTGCGTGGACCAGGGGCAGGGACATCGTGAAGGTAGTCCTGGCCCCCGGCTCGGAGCACACGTCGATCCGACCCTCGTG